>DATHUL010000243.1:0-11474 GCA_035462285.1 Acidimicrobiia bacterium | reverse complement strand
CGTCGTGACCCTCGTCGTCGTGGTCGTCGTCATCCCACTCGTCGTCGAGGTCATCGTCGTACTCGACCTCCCACCCGATCTCCGTGCCCGAGTCTGCCGACCCTGCCGGCTGACTGTCGGCGAGCACCACGGTCTGGGTGTGAGGCTCCGGAGCGGGCTTCCCTGGGAGGGGCATGCCCTGCTCGGCACATATCTCCCTGAGCGCGTCGAGAGCGGCCTGCTGAATGTCGCTGATCGACCCGTCCATCTCGGCCGCAACCATCCCCATCCCGGTCTCGCCGCAGGCCGCCGCCAGGTCGGCTGCGGTAGCCGTCTCGATGGCGAAGTCGGTGGTGGTCACCGATGTGGAGAACGGAGACGCCGCCGGCGGAGGCGTTCCCGGCTCGGTCTGGGCTCGGTCGATGACCAGGACCGAAGCGGCGTAAGCACTCAGCGGAATCAGGAGCAGGCCCAGCACCATCGAGGTCGAGACGCTCCGCTTCGCCCTTGCCGAATTTCGATCAGGCTGGCTCATCGGAGTTCCACGAAGATGCATTCGGCGGGGCATTCCTCGGCCGCTTCGACGACGAGGTCGACCAGGTCCTCCGGGATCCGGGCCTTTCCGTCGAAACCGTCCGGACCGTGCCCGTCCCCGCTCAGCCCGTCGAAGACAACGGTGCGCCCGAAATGAGCCGAGGCCTCCTTCACCGCCCAGGTGCCGTCGTGACGTGCCACGAAGACATCGGGGACGATCTGGGCGCAAGTGCCGGCGCCCATGCAGGCATCGGCGTCGATCCACACTCTGGTCATTGCGACAACTCCTTGCTTCGTCGAACAGGGTCAAGCTGCCACCCGGAGACTCAAGACCGCCCTAAGCCCTGGTCAAGAAGCCCCCATTTCCAAGGGTGGGCCGGTTGACCCCGCTGCTCGCTACAGTCCGCGCGTGCCCGGACATCTATGGCTCTTCGGGCTCGTCCTCGTCGGCCTCGGCGCCTGCAGCGACGAGGGCGAGATCTCCTCTCCGTGCGACCTGGCCGATGCCGAGATGGTGGGGGCCAGCTTCGCGGGCACGGTGTCCGAAGGGGTCGAGGGCGACTTCTCCAATTGCGACTTCGAGGTCGAGGGCGGGTCGGTGCTCAGCGTGAGCGTGTTCGACTACGGCGATGCCGACGGGTGGGACTCGACACGTCAGGGCTTCGTGGACAACCGAAGCGGGGTGACCGACATAGATGGTCTGGGCCAACGGGCCTTCCACCCCAACGACACCGGAGCCCGGGAACTGGTGGTCGAAGCGGGCGGCCGGATCTTCTCGGTCACGGTCTTCTCTGGCCTCGAAGACCCGACCACCGAGACGATGGCGGGGATCGCCGACCTCTCCGAGGCCATCGCCCTACGGCTCGGTTCCTGACTCGCCCCATTGCCACCTGTGGAAAACTCGATAGCCTCGATGGGCGCGAGGCAATGATGAACCGACAGCTCTTCCCCCAGACCGTGATCGCAATGATCTGGGACTTCGACAAGACACTGATCCCGGGCAACATGCAGGGCCCTTTGTTTCGTCACTTCGGCATAGACGAAGGGGCCTTCTGGGACGAGGTCGACGGTCTGGAGGAGTGGTATCGCTCGAGAGGGTCGGACCTGATCGCAAGAGACCGCCTCTATCTGGACCACATCCTCACCTATGTGCGGGAAGGGCGGATGCCGGGTCTGAGCAACGCCCTGTTACGCAGTCTCGGCGCCGAGATGACCTTCTACAGGGGAATACCCGACTTCCTCGAACTGGTGCGCAAGTCGATCGAGTCCGAGGCCCGATTCGCCGAGCACCAGATCAAGGTCGAGCACTACATCGTCTCCACCGGTCTTCGTCAGATGATCCTCGGGTCGGCAATCGCTCCCTTCGTCGAGGACGTCTGGGCCTGTGAGTTCACCGAGATGGTGGCGCCTCCCGGATATCGCGAACAGCAGGGGCAGCTGTTCTCGCCCGACGGCGAGATCCGTCAGCTGATCTACACCATCGACAACACCAGCAAGACCCGGGCGCTGTTCGAGATCAACAAGGGAACCAACCGGAATCCGGCCATAGACGTCAACGCCAAGATGGCGCACGAGGATCGCAGGGTCCCGTTCCAGAACATGATCTACATCGCCGACGGGCCCTCGGACGTGCCTGTGTTCTCGGTGGTCGAGTCCAACGGCGGCCGCACCTATGCCGTGTACCGCCCCGGATCGCAGGGGGAGTTCGAGCAGGCGGCCCGCCTCCTCGAGCAGGACCGGGTGGACGCATTCGGAGAAGCGGACTACTCGGAGTCGTCGCACACCGCCATGTGGCTCACCCATGCCGCCCATCAGATCGCCCGGCGGATCATCAGCGACCGGGCCGAGGCCTTGAACGAGCGGGTCGGTCTCCCCCCACGTCACGTCGCCGACGACTGACCTCCATTCTCAATGCAGGGCGTCACATATGCGTGACGCCCTGCATTAGGAAGTGGTTTTGGCGGGGGCGGCCCCGAGGGGCCGCCCACCGCTGGCTCCGTTGGGTAGGAGCACCTGCTACTTCCGACCGCAGCTCGCGGCGGAAGAAGACTGCGGGTACACGTGGTGGGGATGGCGCGGTTGGGAGGCGGTCTCTGCGAACCCCCGGAGAACAAGCGGCCCTCTACTCATGCCCTCTCCCTCACTCACGCCTCCCAAGCGCGTCCGATGCCGATTATCGCCCCGGTCCGCCCGGAGTTGAATGGGCTGTCCGACCTATGTGTGGTCAGACCCGCGCCAGTGCCTGGTCGAGGTCGGCGATGATGTCCTCGGCCGCTTCGATCCCGATGGAGAGCCGGATCATCGCCTCAGTGACCCCGATCAGCTTCCTGGTCTCCAGGTCGACATTGGCATGCGAGGTGGTCCACGGGTGGGAGGCGATCGACTCGGTGCCGCCCAGCGAGGTGGTGTGGGTCACCAGCTCGGTCGAGTCGAGAAAGCGGAACGCCTCATCGCGCCCACCGACCAACTCGAAGGAGATCATCGCCCCTCCCGATGACCACTGCCGCCTGGCCAACTCGGCGATCGGGTCGTCATCGCCGATCGCCCCGAGATAGCGGACCGAGGCGACTTTGGGGTGAGTGGAGAGGAACTGAGCCACACGGGCCGCGTTCTCGGTCTGACGCTCCACCCGGATCGAATACGTCTCGAGACTCCTCCCCAGCAGCCATGCGGTATGGGGATCGGCGGTGGTTCCGATCCGGTAGCGCATGGTCTTCACCGGCTCGAGCAACGCCGCCGCGCCGGTCACCACACCGGCCACCAGGTCGCTGTGCCCACCGAAGTACTTGGTGGCCGAATAGACGGCGAGGTCGGCACCATGGGCCAGGGGCCGTTGGGCATACGGCCCGAGGAATGTGTTGTCGACGATGGTCAGGGCCCTGGACTCGGTGGTCGAGTGGGCTCTCGCCACTTCGGCGGCTAGCGCGATGTCGAACACGTCGTTGGTCGGGTTGGCCGGGGTCTCCAGGTAGATGGCGCCCAGATCCCGATCCCCGATCAGTGACTCGAGGGCGTCCCGGCCGGTCTCCGGACCGAAGGAGGCCACCACGTAGCCGAGGGGCTCGAGCACCTGGTGCAGCATGGTGTTGGTTCCGCCGTAGAGGGGTGCGCTGTGCAGGATCAGCTGCCCGGGTCTGAGCAGGGTGAGGAGTGTGGTGAATATCGCCGCGATGCCGCTGGCGAAGAGAAGCCCCGCCTCGGCATCGTCCCAGAAGGCAAGACGCTCCTCCACGATGACCAGGTTGGGATGATCCATCCTGGTGTAGATGAAGCCCACCTCCTCCCCCTGAGCGGGGGCGGCGCCGCCGTAGACGATATCGACGAGACGCTCGGCCCCCTGACCCGAGTCGAAGACGAATGTCGACGTCAGGACCAAGGGCGGCTTGAGCGACCCCATGCCCTTTGCCGGGTCCCAACCCCTCTTCATCATCTCCGACTCGGGATCGGTCATCCCGGCTCGTCCTCCTTCGGTTCGAGAACCCAGTACTCGGTGAACTCGGCGCAACGGCCGCCGGTCCCGAAACCGAGAAGAAAGCAGTTGTGGAAGACATCGTCGGGCACCCCGTCGCGACCGAGGTAACGGGTGGTTCCCACCGCCACCGCAGCGTCTCCCTCCACGGCGAAGACCCGATAGGACGCCTCCCAATCGTCGGGACCGTCGAGATGGGAGAGCCAGCCCTGCACGATGGCCTGTTGACCAACGAGGGTCTTTCCCCCCGGATAGGGGCGATAGCGGTAGACCGCGTCCTCGGTGAACAAGGCGCCGATCTGCTCGGGGTCCCTGCTCTTCCATGCGTCGATGTACCGGTCGAGCCAGGCACTCACCTCTTCTCGGTTCATCGGGTCATCGTACGCCCGAGCGCCGAGCCTCTGGATGTGGACCGCGTTGAGATAGCCCCTGCCCGGCCGGATAATCAGGTCGTGAGCACCCACGACGACATCGGGATGGCGATCGAGGTCCTCAGGCCCGCATCGAGGATCCTGGTCTTCACCGGCGCCGGGATCTCGACCGAGTCGGGGATCCCCGACTTCCGCGGCCCCGACGGCCTCTGGTCCAAGGTCGATCCCGACGACTTCCACATCGACCGGTTCCTGGCCAGCGCCGAGTTGCGGATACGGGGGTGGAGGATGCATCTCGACGGCGAGCTGTGGGGGGCGCGGTCGACGGTGCGACCCAATGCCGGGCATCACGCGATCAGACGTCTGGCCGACGCCGGTCGTCTCTCCGGCGTGGTCACCCAGAACGTCGACGGTCTCCATCATGCCTCCGGACTCGACGACGACGCCGTCGCCGAGCTGCACGGCAACGTCAGGGAGAGCCATTGCGTCGACTGCGGCTCGACATGGGACACCGAGGAGATCCTGGTCCGGGTGGCCGCAGGTGACATCGACCCGGTCTGTCCCGACTGTGGCGGGATGGTGAAGACGGCCACGGTCATGTTCGGCGAGCTCCTTCCCGAGAGGGAGATGATCAAGGCGATGGGCTTCCTGGCCATGTCCGACGCCATGCTCGTGCTCGGCTCCACGGTGGCGGTTTGGCCGGCCTCGGACGTGGTGATGAGAGGGGCGCTTCGGTCGCTCCCCATCGTGGTGGTCAACAAGGGCGCCACCGAGGCGGACAACCTGGCTGCGGTCAAGCTCGACGCCGCCATCGGCCAGGTCCTCCCCGACATCGTCGAAGGAGTGCTGGCCTAGCGACCGGTGAGACGCTCCACCACCGGCGCCATCGTGACCCGATCCGGTTGGTAGAAGGTGTAGTACGAGATCCCGAATCTCTGCCGACGCTGCTCAATCGTGTCGCAAATCTCCTCGACCGAGCCGACCAGGACCTGAGGCGACTCCCTGACCACCGCCGGGTCTGTCTTCGTCTTCGCGCCGATCCGGTCCAGTACATCCCGGGGCGAGTCGGTCACATGGGCCTCGAAGACGAGCACGTTGAGCTCGATCTGGTGGTAGCGCTCTCCGGCCCCGTCCCGGATCCAGCCGAGCTTCTGCTCGACCACACCCCTGGTCGCCGAGACCACGCCCTTGTCGAGCTGGTCCCGGCGGCCTTGATCGAGACGGATGCTGATCCCGACGATGTCGGCCTCCCGACCGGCCAGTCGCAGGATCCGGCGGCCGCCGCCGGCGATGAGGATGGGGGGACGAGGTCGCTGCAACGGCTTGGGCCGGCCATCGAGATCGACGGTGTAGTAGCGGCCCTCATAGCCGAATCGGCCCGGCCCCCAGAGCCCTTTGATCACGGCGATGGCCTCTTCCAGCCGGTCGATCCTGGCGCCGGCGCCATCCATCGGGATCCCCGAGCTGGAATAGTCGTCGGCCAGCCAGCCCGCCCCGATCCCCAACTCGAAGCGCCCGCCGGAGAGCGCGTCCAATGTCGAGGCTTCTTTGGCCAGCGCTGCGGGGTGCCGGAAGTCGTTGGCCAGGACCAGGGTGCCCAGCCGGAGGTCGACCTGGTCGACTGCGGCGGCCAGCGCGGGGAGAGGGGCCAGCCGCCCTCCGAAGTGATCGGCCAGGGTGACGATCGAGTACCCGAGGTCTCGTGCCGAGCCGAGCTGTCCAGCCCATTCCTCGGCCGTGCTCGCACCGAGTTGGGCGCCGAACCGAAAAAGTCGCATTGTTCGAATGGTATGAGGCTTCCGGCCCGGTCCGGTCGGGCCTAATTCGGACCCTCTTGCCGGCCGGGGGCAATACCTTGTTCCCATGGAGACCAGGGCGCTCACCCTCGACGACATCCCCGAGCTGACCGGTTTGATCAACCGGTTCGAGCGGTTCTGGGACCTGCCGCTCGCATCGACCGAGTCGGTGGTGGAGGACGAGCTGACCGAGCCATTCATCGATCTCTCCCAGGACACCCGGGGGTACTGGCTCGACGGGACGATGGTCGCCTACGGCGTGGTATGGCATCGTCTCAGCGGCGAGCGCCAAGAGCGGGCCTACCTCATGGGTCTGGTCGACCCCGACTTCCGGGGGCAGGGGATCGGGAGGCATCTCCTCGACTGGCAGCTGAAACGGGCCCGAGACGAGCTCTCCCGGTGCGACCCGTCACTTCCCTGGTACATACGTGCCAACGAGTGGGACTGGATCGAGGATGCCCATCGTCTCTATCGGCGCTTCGGGCTGCAGCCGGTGCGCTACATGAAGGAGATGATCCGCCCATTGGAAGGACCGGTTCCGATCGACGCCGTCCCCGGGATCGAGATCGTCCCCTGGGACCGTGACTTCGACGAGGCGGCCCGGATCGCCACCAACCAGGCCTTCCAGGACCATTGGGGCTCGACTCCTGTCGACGCCGACACCTATCGCCACCGCCTCGAGGCCGAGGGCAGCCGTCTCGATCTCTCCTTTCTCGCCCTGGCCGGCGACGAGGTGGTCGGGGTCTGCCTCAACGCCGTCTACCCCGAGGACGAGAAGGTGACCGGGCGACGTGAAGGCTGGGTCATGACGCTCGGAGTGGATCGGGCGTGGCGGGGGAAGGGCCTGGCCAGGGCCCTGCTCGCCACCTCGTTCAATGCGTTCGGTGAAGCCGGTCTGACCCACTCCATGATCGGAGTCGACGCCGACAACCCGACCGGGGCCTTTCGCCTCTACGAGAGCCTGGGCTACGAGGCGATGTACGGCACCACCACCTTCGAGCTAGAGGTGGGATCGTCGGCTCGGCCCTGATCGGCCGGTTTCGACCGGGGCCAAAGACGGGGAAGCTCGGTACGCTTGAGGGATGGCCGAGTACAAGCCCCGGCTCGACGACATCGTGTTCACACTGATCCATGTCGCCGGCCTCGACCAGGTGGCCAAGCTCGACGGCTATCAGCACGCCGATCCGGACACGGTGGGCACGATCCTCGAGGAGGCCGGTCGCTTCTTCTCCGAGGTGATGGCTCCCCTCAACCGGATTGGCGACCAGCAGGGGTCGGTCCTCACCGACGACGGCAGCGTTCGGACCCCCGACGGTTTCAAGGAGGCCTACCTGAAGTACGTCGAGTCGGGCTGGGCGTCGGCGCATCTGCCCGAGCACTGGGGCGGCGGTGGTCTTCCCTACATGGTCGGCGTTGTGATCCAAGAGCTGTTCAAGACGGCCAACATGGCTTTTGCCCTGGCGCCGACCCTCACCCACGGGGCGGTCGAGGCCCTGGAGCGACACGGCTCGGACCAGTTGAAGGCGAGCTACATGGAGAAGCTGGTCAGCGGCGAGTGGGCCGGCACCATGAACCTCACCGAGCCCGAGGCCGGCTCCGACGTCGGGGCGCTGCGGACACGGGCCGAGCGCCAGGATGACGGCTCCTACCGGCTCTTCGGCACCAAGATCTTCATCACCTGGGGCGACCAGGACCTCACCGAGAACATCCTGCATCTGGTCCTGGCTCGCACCCCGGACGCCCCGGCGGGAACCAGGGGGATCTCGATGTTCCTCGTCCCCAAGTACGTCCTCGACGCCAACGGCGCCCCCGGGGAGCGGACCGATGTCAAGATCGTCTCCCTGGAGCACAAGTTGGGCATTCACGCCTCGCCGACCTGTGTCATCTCCTTCGGCGACGCCGGCCGGGGAGCGGTGGGATATCTGGTCGGGCACGAGCAAGAGGGCATGCGCAACATGTTCACCATGATGAACGCGGCCCGGGTCGGGGTGGGCATGGAAGGTGTGGCCATCGGTGAGCGCGCCTACCAACTCGCTCTCGATCACGCCCGGGAGAGGATCCAGGGTCGCCCGATCGGGGCAGACGTCAAACACAGCGTCCCGATCATCGAACACCCCGATGTCCGCCGGATGCTGCTCACCATGAAGGGATACGTAGAGGCGATGCGATCGTTGCTCTACTTCACGGCCGGTGAGGGTGACCATCAGGCGCGGGCCGATGATGAGGAGCGGCGCCGGATCGCCTCCAGCCGTCTCGCCCTGCTCACCCCGATCGTCAAGGCGTGGTGTACCGACGTAGGCGTCGAGATCGCCTCGCTCGGGGTGCAGGTCCATGGCGGCATGGGCTACATCGAGGAGACCGGGGCATCGCAGCTGCTCCGTGACTCCCGGATCGCTCCCATCTACGAGGGGACGAACGGGATCCAGGCCATCGACCTCGTCCTGCGCAAGGTGCCGATGGAGGAGGGGGCGGTGGTGGCCTCGCTGATCGCGGAGATGAGCGACGAGCTGGCCACGATGGAGGGACATCCCGATCTAAGCCTCTTCCGGGAAGAGCTCGCCCTTGCCATCCAGGGTTTGGCCGAGACCTCGACCTGGATCGGGGAGAGGCTGCGCGGTGGCGACGTCCGGTCCGCCCTGGCCGGGGCCTCCCCCTATCTCCGTCAGTTCGGCATCGTCCTGGGAGGGTGGCTGATGGCCCGCGCCGCGGTGACCGCCCTGGCAGAGCCTCCCGGGCTCGACCCCGCATTCCTCTCCGAGACGGTGACCACCGCCCGGTTCTACGGGGAACAGCTGCTGCCCACGGCCAACGGCCTGATCCCCTCGGTGAAGGGCGGCATCGAACTGCTCGACCGCGCCACCTTCTGACCACCACCTCTAGTCTCGGATCGCTTTGAGGCTCACCGACCAGGTCGTCGTGATCACGGGTGCCGGGAGCGGAATCGGGGCGGCCATGGCGCGTCGTTTCGCCGCCGAGGGCCCGCGTGCCCTGGTGCTGGCCGACCTCGATCTCGATTCCGCCCGGGAGGTCGCCGCCGGGATCGACGGCACCGCGCTCCAGGTCGACGTCGCCGACCCTGACTCCAACGACCGGATGATCGAAGAGGCCGAGGACCGGTTCGGTCCCGTCGACCTGTTCTGCGCCAACGCCGGGATCGGGTTCGCCGGCGACGAGCAGACCCCGTCGGAGCGCTGGGACCACATGTGGCAGGTCAACCTGATGTCACATGTCCACGCGGCACGTCGTCTGATACCGGGGTGGCTGGCCCGGGGCGAGGGGTACTTCCTGTCCACCGCGTCGGCGGCCGGGCTGCTCACCAACCTCAAGGCGGTCCAGTACTCGGTCACCAAGCACGCCGCCGTGGCCTTTGCCGAGTGGCTTTCGATAACCTATGGCGACAAGGGGGTCAAGGTGAGCTGTCTCTGCCCGATGGGGGTCAAGACGCCGCTGCTGGACTCGGCGGACGAGTTCCACGCACTGTTGGACCCTCTCGCTCTCGAGCCCGAGCAGGTGGCGGAGTCGGTGGTGGCCGGGCTCGAGGCGGAGAGCTTTCTCATCCTCCCTCATCCCGAGGTCGCCCGGTTCTTCCAGAACAAGGCGAATGATTACGAGCGCTGGATAGGGGGAATGAGAAAGATGCAGCGGACTGTTTTCCCGGAATGAGGTGTTCGACGGAGTCGGGGCAATGAGCAAGCGCAAAGTCGTCGTGACCGGGATCGGTGTCGTCGCGGCACCGGGTGTCGGGGTGGACGACCTGTGGAAGGGCCTGCAGGAGCCCACACCCGCCCCCGGCCCCCGTATCGTCGCCGACTGGGACCCAGAGCCCTGGCTCCCCAGACGGGAGCATCGCCGACTCGACCGATTCACCCAGTTCGCCCTGGTCGCCGCCCACGAGGCGTTGGAGCAGTCGGGACCGCTCGAGGTCGACCCGACCCGGGTGATGGTTTCGGTTGCGACCGGGATCGGCGGGCTGGAGTCGCTCGAGGAACTGGTTCACGTCTCCGATGGTGACGACCCGCGCGCCTCCCCGTTCCTGGTCCCGATGATGATGGCCAACGCGGCCGCGGCCGGGATATCGATCAAATACGGATTCGGGGGTCAGGTGTCCACACCGGCCGTCGCCTGCGCCGCCGGGTCCCAGGCCATCCTCGACGGTCTGCGTCAGATCCAGTGGGGTTACGCGGATGCCGCGGTGGTGGGCGGCACCGAGGCCGCGGCCCGCCGCTCCGCCCACGAAGGGTTCAAGGCGGCGCGCGCCCTCTCCCCGACCGGCACGGCTCGCCCCTTCGACATCGACCGTGACGGTTTCGTCATGGGCGAGGGGGCCGGGATCCTGATCCTGGAGTCCGAAGACTCCGCCCGGGAGCGCGGGGCTCCCATCGTCGCCGAGCTGATCGGCGGAGCTTCCACCGGAGACGCACATCACATCACCGCCCCCCACCCGACCGGCGAGGGGGCGGCCAGGGCGATCCGCCTGGCGCTGGAAGACGCCGGGATCGGCCCCGACGACGTCGCCTACGTCAATGCGCATGGGACCGGGACCGATCTGAACGATCGCACCGAAGGCGGGGTCATCGATCGTCTCTTCGCGGTGCAGCCGGCGGTTTCGTCGATCAAGGGCACCACCGGGCACGCCCTCGGCGCATCGGGCTCGATCGAGGCCGCGGTAGTCGTCGAGGCGATACGACGTCGTGAGCTGCCCCCCAACATCGGTCTCGCCAACCAGGACCCGGACATCCCCCTGACCGACATCGTGCGCGAGCCGCGCGACTGGGAGCCCGCCCCCGCCATCACCAACTCCTTCGGCTTCGGTGGCCACAACACCGTCCTGGTCTTCGCCCCTCCGGCCTGAGAACGGGGCTTTTCGGGCCACAGTTCTGCGACAGACGCTCACCACGTATAACGTGTGACCCATAACGGGAGCTCGGTGGGACCGGGCTGAGAGGGGGTCTGTGCAGACCCCGACCGATGAACCTGACCCGGGTAATGCCGGCGTAGGGACCCGCCTCATCGCTCCCGGAGAACCGAGGAGTTGATGAGAATGCGAAAGACCCTGATTGCGATCGTCCTGGTGGTGATCGCCGGCGCATGTGGCCAGGGCGAGGCGGAGCGACCCGACAGTCTGCGGCTGATCGCCCACGACTCGTTCGCCGGATCGGTCAACGAAGAGACGTTCGCCGTCTTCACCGAAGACACCGGCATCGAGGTCGAAATGATCGCCGCCGGCGACGACGGGTCGATGGTCAATCAGGCCGCCTTGTCGGCGGGCAACCCGTTGGCCGATGTCATGTTCGGGGTCGACGACACCGTCCTCTCCCGGGCCCT
>DATHUL010000242.1:0-5650 GCA_035462285.1 Acidimicrobiia bacterium | reverse complement strand
GGGTCACGGCCGAGGCCAGCCAGGGATAGGCAACCGTGGCCACCCCGTCGCCGAAGTTGGAGATGACCGAGGCCAACCACAACTTGCGGTAGTTGGCCCCGAGCGGACGGCTCATTCCCTCTCCTCCAGGTCGGGGAGATGGGGGCGGTCGGTGGGGTAGAAGGCGGCCAGCATCGCATAGGTGGTCTCACCGCCACGCCGGTCGGAGGCGAACTCCTGGGTCAGCTCACCGAGGCGCAGCACCCATTCGGCGGCGCGCTCGTCCGGGATCCGGGCGTAGCGCAAGGTGCTCATGATCGGCACCTGGTCCCCGGAGATCCCATCGGAGGCTCGGGCGAACTCGGATGCGGCCGTGTCGAGGAAGAAGTCGGGGGCGACACCGAGGTCCAGCTCGGCCCTGGAGGTGAGGAGGAAGGTTCGTGCGGTCCTCCCGTAGTACTTGGCTTCGATCGCCCTCACCTTCTTGGTCCTCACCACACGGATGAGACCGGCCGCCTCCAACACCCCGACGTGATGGCCGATCGTCCCCTTGGGGATGCCCAATGTCCCGGCCAGCTCGGTGATAGTGGCGGCACGCTCCAGCAGCAGATGGGCGATGTGACGTCGTGTCTCTTCGAACAGGGCGCGGTGTTGCTCGGTCGTCTCCAGGGTGAGGGTCTCGTCGAGCTCGTAGTCCGGGGCACTATGGTCGGCCATTCCCGTATAGTCGGGATTGGCCGACCATTTGTCAAGGGGCTTCTTGCGATCTGCGATCATGGAGCCCGATGATTCGCGACGCCGTGCTCGCCGACTGCGCCGAGCTGGCCCGAGTTCATGTGGCGAGCTGGCAGGAGGCCTATCGCGGGCTGATCGACCAGTCGGTTCTCGACTCACTGGATGTGACGGCGAGGACCGAGACCTGGGACCGGATCATTCGACAAGGGAGGGTCCGAGTCCTGGTCGCCGAGGTCGGCGACCAGATCGTCGGGTTCTGCACCGTGGGCAGCTCAGCCGAGGAGGGATGGGGCGAGGTCTACTCGATCTATCTCTCGCCCGGGCATTGGGGCCGGGGACTGGGTCGCCACCTCCTCGTCACCGGTGAGAAGGCGCTCGCCGAGTCGGGTCGAGAGCGTGCCCTCCTCTGGGTGCTCGACACCAACCGTCGGGCTCGGGAGTTCTACCAACGGCAGGGATGGGTCCTGGGAAAACCGATCCGGATCGAGAGGTTCGGAGATCAGGATGTCACCGAGGTTCGCTACGAGAAGTCCCTAAGCCCGACCTGATCAGCTCCAGGTCCCCCGGCTCGGTCACCTTGATGTTGCCCGGCTCCCCCGGCACCGCGACGATGACGAGGCTGCCGAACCGCTGCGCGATCTCGGCGGTGTCCTGCGCCTCGTAGCCCATCTTCGCCGCGGCGACATACGCGGCCAGCAACTGCTCACCGCGGAACACCTGGGGGGTCTGGGCGACCCAGGCCCGACTCACCGGGGTCAGGTCCGACTTGCGGACCAGGGGGAGGGCCGGCTCGACCACCGGGACCGCCCCCCCGACCCGGGCCGCTGTTTCGAAGAGGTGGTCGATCAAGGCGCCCGGGACCAGGGGCCGGGCCCCGTCGTGGACGCCGATCAGGACGGCCGGGTCACCAAGGGCGGCCAGCCCCGCCATCTCGCTTGCGGTCCTGCTCGGGCCTCCAGGGACCAGGGCGACGCCGAGATCCAGTCGGGCCAGGGCGGCGACCTGGTCCTCGCGACAGACCAGGATGCAACGATCGACGTGGTCGATGACCGCGGAAACGGTGTGTGCCACCAGCGGGACACCCGCCACCTCGCTCATCAGCTTGTCTCCCCCGAACCTGACACTGCTCCCGGCGGCGACCACGATCATGACTCGCCCGATCATGGTCCGAGGGTACTTTTGTCGTCATGATCAGCTCACAGCAGTTGCGAGAACTGGTCGAGAGCAGCCCCGAGCAGATCCTGGTCGACGCTACGGGTGCCTCCCTCCCGTTGGACGGGGTTCCCGAGGACGCAAACGCTCCGGCCCTCCTGGTGACGGCGGTGACCGAGGCGGTCAAAGAGGTCGACGGCGAGACCATCGTCAGGTCCCTCAACCGTGATGCGATCTGGGCTGTGCGGGGCTTTCTTCTCTCCAACGATGTCGTCTCCGCACTCCCCGACCAGATCGACTCGGCGGCGGGGCTGATCGAGGCGGTGAGCCGGGCCGGTTTCCGCTGGAGCGCGGTCACACCGACCCCGCCAACGGAGCCCGAGTGACCGCAACCGATCGGGCCCGGTCAGACCCCTTGTAGCGCCCGCCCCGGCCGGATACGTTCGTCGTCATGGTGGGGATGGGGAGATCTCCCGGGCGATTGGGCGTGATCGCGGTGACGTCGGTCGATCCGGTGCTGTCGCTGATCTCGGCGCTCGCCCTCGGTCAAACGGCGGGGAGCGCCCTGGTGGTGGACCTCTGTCGTGATCTGAGTCTGCGAACCACCAGGACCCTATCCGACCTGCTGGTCGAGGGACCGTCGCTCGCAGAGCTGAGCCCGGGACGTTCCGGCGTCGCCCTCATCGGCTCGGGCCCGATCACGGTGGAGGACTCCCAGCCTGTGATCGAGGCGCTCGCCGAGAACTGGCCTGCGATCGTGGTTCGTTGCCATCCGGGGCAATGGCCCGGTCGTTCCGTCCCGGTTCGACCCTTGTTCCCGGGATTCCTCGAGCCCGTCGGGCAGAGCCCGGCGGTATGGCAGCCGGTCGGGTCGGGTGCCCGACCGCCGGGACCGGGACCGGTGCTCCCCCGGGTTCGGTCCGCTCTGGTGCGGCGGATGCTCTCGGGAAGGGCGGCCGGCCGATCCAGGTGGGTCCGGGCCTGGGAGCCGATCTGGGGCATGCCGTGGGCGTGATCGATCGGGTCATCGGTGAGATCGCAGCCGGCCAGGTCCCGTTGCGTCGATCCGAGGTGACCGCCGAAGCAGAGCGTCTGCTCGCCCTGGCCTCCCCGATTCATGCCCAGCGCTGGGCGGCGTCGATCACCGACCGGGTCCTCGGTCTCGGCCCACTCGAGCCGTTGCTCGACGACCCGACGATCACCGACATACTGGTCAACGGTCCCGACGAGGTGTGGGTCGACCGGGGTGGTGTCCTGACCCGTGTCGAGGCGAGATTCTCTGGCGAGGCCGACGTCTACGCCACCGTCGAACGGGTGATCGCACCGCTCGGGCTCAGGGTCGACCGTTCATCGCCGATGGTGGACGGGCGGCTCGGCGACGGGAGCCGCATCCACGTGGTCGTCCCCCCTGCCGCAGTAGATCACCCCATCATCGCCATCCGACGCTTCACCCAGGCCGTCGCTTCGCTGGATGAGTTGGTGACGACGGGCACCGCCACCCGGGGTCAGGTGGAGCTGCTCTCTTCGGCCGTGGAGGAGAGACGGACCGTGTTGGTCTCTGGTGGCACCGGCACCGGTAAGACGACACTCCTCAACCTCCTCGCCGGGTTGATCCCACCCGGGGAGCGGGTGGTGACAATCGAAGACGCCGCCGAGCTGCGCATCCCGGGCCACCGAGTGCGTCTCGAGGCCCACCCCGCCAACCCCGAGGGTGTCGGGGAGGTCACCATTCGTCAGCTTCTCCGCTCTGCACTTCGTCTTCGCCCAGATCGGCTCATCGTCGGCGAGGTCCGGGGCAGGGAAGCCCTCGACCTGATCTGGGCGCTGAACACGGGGCACCGGGGCTCGCTTTCTACGATCCATGCCAACACCCCGCAGGAGGCACTCTGGAGACTGGAGACCCTCGCTCTCTCTGCGGGCGACACCGCCGAGCTGGCGGTGCGGCGTCAGCTTCTCGCCGCCATCGACCTGGTGGTCCAGTTGGAGAGGAGCGACGGATCCAGGGCCATCACCGAAATCGCTGCCGTCGGGCCCGACGGAATAGAGGACCGGTCGTGACCTGGGTCCTGGTCGCCTCCGGGGTGGCCTTGGGCGTCGATTGGCGGCGGCTCTCGTTGCTGGTCCTCGTCTTGATCGCCCCGTTGCCGGTCGCCTGTCTCGTCGCCGTCCACTGGTGGCGGGCCCGGCCCGGGCTCTCCCTTCGGGCGGCACGTTTCTGCGAAGCGGTTTCGGGCGAGCTTCGGGCAGGCGCATCGCTCCGAGACGGTCTGGAGAAGGCAGCGCTGTCGGTCGAAGCCGAGACGCTGGCCCGAGCCTGCCGGGACGGGGCCCCGATGGAGGAGATCGCCTCGGTGGCGGGCACCGAGTTCTCCGAGATCGGGCCCGAGCTGGCCGCCCTCCTCGCCCGTGCCGACGGTGTCGGCGTCTCGCCGGCCGCCCTCTTCGACGAGATCGGCGACCTGGCCCTGGCCCAGGTCGAAGTGGCCCACGAGGTGTCTGCCGCCTCGGCCCCGGCCCGGGCCACCGGGGCGGTGCTTCTGCTCTTCCCGCTGCTGGTGGTGGGATGGGCGCTGACCCGCGGCGACCTCGAGCCCTACCTTCGCCACCCGGCACAGAGGGCGGCCGTCCTCACCGGGCTGGGCCTGGTCGTCTCCGGTCTCATCTCCTCGGTCCTGATCCTGAGGAGGGCGCGGTGAGTCGGGTGGTCGTCGCCTCGGTCGGCCTGGCCCTCGCCGGTTTCCCCGGAGCCCTGCTCGGACTGGCGCTGCACGGCTCGATGTGGCTTCGTCGTCGGCTTCGACGTCGCCCCCGCGGTCTGAGACCGCTGCTCATAGTGCTCCTGGTCGAATTGCGGTCCGGGCGCTCGGTCCTGGGTGCCCTGCAGACCGCGGCCGTTGTCTTGCCCCGGAACCGCGAACTGGTGCTGGCGGCCCGGGTCGCCACCATCTCCGGTCTGACTCGGTCGGTGGCGGTGGTCACCGGGGAGATGAGAGGCGTGCTGGCGCAGTTGGCCCGAGCCCAGCGGTCGGGAGCCGGGCTGGGCGACGCCGTCCGATCGATGATCGAGTCCGACATCGCCGCCGAGAAGGCGAAGCGGGTGGCCAGGTCGCGCTCTCTGCCGGTGCGGCTCATGATCCCGATCACCCTCCTCGTCCTCCCCGGCTTGATCCTGCTCCTCTACGCCCCGTCGATGTTGAGGCTGTTCGAACAGCTATCGGGGCCGCTGCAATGAGATCCGCACTTCTCCCCGCACCGGTCGGAAACCGGAGACGAAGGAGAGAGAATGACTCGGTTGATCGGATGGCTCGTCGCCCGCGAGGACCGCGGGCAGGGCACGGTCGAGTACTTCCTGGTGATCCTGGCCGCCACCGCGTTGGCCATCATCGCCTTGAGATGGCTGCAGTCGGGCAGCGGCAGCGGTCTGCTCGGCAGTCTGTTCGGGAAGGTGATCGACTGGGTGGCGGGTCGGTTCTGAGAGACGAGCGTGGATCGCTGACGGTGGAATTCTTCCTCGTCTTGCCGCTCGTGATCCTCGTTGTGGTGGCCTCACTGCAGCTCATCAACGTGGCCAGGGCCAGGATCGAGCTCCAGGGAGCGGTCAGAGACGGGGCACGAGTGGCGGCGACGACGCCAGACCCGTCCCGGGCGGTCGAGGCGGTGCTCGCATCGCTCGCCCCGGCAACGCGGGACAGTGCCCGGGTATCGGTCGAGCGCCCGGCGCGAGTCGGGGCATTCGCCACCGTCACGGTCTCCCTCCGCCACGCCCTGGGACCACCCTTTCCAA
>DATHUL010000241.1:0-17708 GCA_035462285.1 Acidimicrobiia bacterium | reverse complement strand
GGGTCGCACTGGTAGGAGAGCGCGCCGAACATCCCGGCCACGATCCCCCGGTCGAGGGAGCAGATCACCTCGGGATGGCTGGTGGCCGCCTCACCAAACGGACAGTGGGAGGTGAGCAACTGCTGACCTTCCACATCGGGGTCGACGGCAAAGCCGAGACCAGTCATCGCCTTGGCCACCGCCTCGACCGCACCTCGGTATCCGGGCTCGTCGGGTTGACCGATCTCTGCCGCCAGCTCGTTCCCGTAGGCGCGGCCCACCGACTCGGCCACCTGGCCGACGTTCTCGGGAGCGACTTCGTCGAGGACCCGGATCAGCATCTCGACCAGCATCTCGAACCGTCGCGGGGCGAAATGGACGGAGATCTCCTTGCTGCTCGCCTGGTAGCACTTGGCCGGACGGCCGGCGCCCGGTCCGCCCTTGCCCAGCGGTCTGCGATGGCTGACCTCGAGATAACCGTCGAAGGCGAGGCGGTCGAGATGATGCCTGGCCACGTTGGGGTGGATGCCGAACAGCTCGGCGACGGAGGAGGTGGTCAGGGGCTCGGCCGACTCCCTGACCGCTATGTAGATGGCGCGCCGGGTCGGATCGCCCAGGGCCGCGGTCAGATGCGAGATTCTCGAATCGAGGGTCTTGGTGTCCATGAGGGGTATCGGCAGGTCAAAACTATAGTTCGGCCGGTCTTCTAACCACTGCCGACGTAGGGGAAATCATGCCGTCCGACAACGAGATTCTCGACGCGGTCGCGGCCATCGAGTCCCCTCTCTTCGTCGGTCGCACCCTGGGCGACCTGGGATTGGTCAAGTCGGCGGAAAAGACACTCACCGGCAAGATCAAGGTGGACCTGCTTCTCCCCTCCTCCTATCCGTCTCCCGGCCTCGACGAGGAACTGCAGAGGGCCCTCGCCCCTCATGGTCGCGGCGCCGACGTGACGGTGGAGGTCATGACCGAGGAGGGGGCGAGCGCGTGGATAGCAAGACGACGCCAGGAAGCGGGCCCCGGGCTGGGCGAGCCGGGCTCGGCGGCCCGGGTCGTCGCCATCTCGTCGGGCAAGGGGGGCGTGGGCAAGTCGTCGGTCAGCGCCAATCTCGCCGTGTCGCTGCGGCGCACTGGCAAACGCGTCGGCATCGTCGATGGCGACATCTGGGGGTTTTCCATCCCGCGGATGCTCGGCGTTGGCCAGCCCCCGCTCCTCATCGGCGAGTCGATCGTCCCGCCCACGGCACACGGGGTCAAGGTGATGTCGATGGACTACTTCGTCGGTGACGACAAGGCGGTGATCTGGAGAGGTCCGATGCTGCACAAGGCCATCGAGCAGTTCCTCAAGGATGTGTTCTGGGACACGCTCGACTTCCTCATCGTGGACATGCCCCCCGGGACCGGCGACATCGCCATCTCGATGTCCCAGTTCCTTCCCCGGGCCCAGGTCCTGTTGGTCACCACGCCTCAGCCCACCGCCCAGCGGGTAGCGCGCCGGGCCGCCCTGATGGCGGCCGAGGTCGATCAGCAGGTGATCGGCGTGGTGGAGAACATGGCCTGGTTCACCGGTGACGATGGCAAGCGATACGAGCTGTTCGGCAGCGGTGGCGGGGCGGCACTGGCCGAGGAGGTCGGGGTGGAGCTGATGGCCCAGATCCCGCTTCTTCCCGCCATGGGCAGGGGAGCGGACGAGGGACATCCGGTCTCGGCAGCCGCTCCCGGCTCGGAGGCGGCCCAGGCATTCGATCGGCTCGCCGCGGCAGTTGTCGAGAAGCGACCCCGGATCCGGACCAACCCAGCCCTCGTGATCAGTTGAGCTCCCGTTCCGCAGACCGCAGCCGTCGTTTCGCCATCGGGGTGGCCGGCTGGGTGTTCGGCCTCGCTTCGACCGTGCTTCTCGTCGGCGTCTGGGGAAGGGCGATGGTGACAGACACCGATCAGCTGGCGGAGTCACTCACCCCGCTCGCTGCCAGCGATGCGGTGGCCGAGCGAATCTCCACCTGGCTCGAGTCCGAGCTGGTCGGGACGGGTCTCGACGGTCCTGGCGCGTCGATCGCAGCCGACCAGGTGCTGACCCATCCCCGGGTCGGCCCGTTGCTGGAGGAACTCGTGGCCGAAGGCGTGGAGGCGGCCGCGTCGGACGATCCCGCCGGGGCCTCGCTCGACGTGGCCGCGATCCTGGTGCCCGCCACTGGACAGATCACATCGGGGCTCAACGATGCCGGGGTCCCGGTCACCTCGGCTCAGGTCGAGACCGCCCTGGCCAGCCTCGACCCGCTGGTGATACGCGAGCCTTCCGACCGCCCCTTCGTCGGCGCCTCCTCCCCGCTCGCCTCCAACCTGGGCACGGCGGCGATGCTCGGCCTGGTCCTCATGATGCTGGCCGGGTCGGCATATGTGGCGATGTCGAGGGATCGGATGCGGGCGGTGCGATCGCTACTGACCCGGTTCGCCCTGGGGGCACTGTCCTTCGCCGTCCTGCTCAGGATCGGGGCCTGGCTGGTCGACCCCGAAGGCGGGCGTGCCCCGTTTCGGGAGAGCTTCGCCCTGCTCGCCGACTCCAAGTGGATCGTGCCGATGAACTTCGGGCTGGTCTCACTCGGTGCGGCCGTGATCGCCCGGATGCTGAGGAGACGGGTCAGACCGGGGGCAGGGTCCCGCTCAGGGCACGAGCCACCCATACACCAAGGAGCATGACCCCGGTCAGCACCAGGGCGGTGTTCACCCACCGGTTGGGTATGGGCCCGGCCCTCCCCATTCGCCGGAGCAGATACCAGGCCGTTCCGACGACCGACAGGGCGGCAACCGGGAGGATCAGCGGGTGAAGGGCCAAGGCTCCGCTCAGGTCGCCCCGGATCAGGTGAGAAGCCGCCCTGGTCATCCCGCAGCCCGGGCAGGCGATGCCGGTGCACAGGGCAAAGGGGCAGAGGGTGGGCCCTCCCTCGATCGGGCCGGCGACGACCAGGGCACCGAACAACGAAACCGGGGCGAGATAGCCGAGTCGGTTCCTCCAGGTCCTGCTCATCCGAAGAAGTCCTCGGTGAAGGGGAGGACGAGCAGACCGCCGACGATGAGGAGGGCGACGAGGATGCCGAGCGCAAGAAGCACGGTGCACACGATCCCGATGATCCGTGCCGCATTGGCGGTCCCCTCGTTGGCAGGGTTGCGTCTTCCCGACTTGATCCCTTCCAGCTCGTTGTTGGCCATGACCCAGGCCACTATGCCGAGGACCTGGCAGCAGACCAGCCCGATGATGGAGAGGACGAGTGCGGTGGAGGCCTGACTGGCTTCCGGATAGGCGTTGGACTCAGGTGGGAAGGTCATGACCGGAGACTATCGGCCGAGGCGATCGAGCGCCCGGTAGAGCAAGGAGGCGGGGGTGAGGAACCAGGGGCGGCCCCGGTAGTAGAACCGGGTGGGATGGGGGACCTTGGTGAAGACGCTCGGTGGCTCCTCGCCGAGCAGCATCCCGCCCAGCTCATGGCCCATGAGGGTGGACAGACCCACGCCGTGCCCGGCATAACCCAGTGCATACCAGGCGCCTTCGACCTGGCCCATGTGGGGGACCAGGTCGAAGGGGACTCCCAGCTTGCCGCCCCAGACGTGGCTGATCGCCACCCCGTCCAGATGGGGGAAGTACCCGACCAGCTGGCCGTACAGGGCCTCGGCGGACTGCTCCAGGTCGAGACCGGTGTGGAGGTTGCGCCGCCCTCCGATCAGGATCCTGTCGTCCGGTGTCCTCCTCATGTAATTGAGCAGCCGCTTCTTGGTGTAGGTCATCGCCCCGCCGGGGAACACCGCCGCGGCCCGGTCCCCGATCGGTTCGGTGACGATGATGTAGGAGCCGACCGGGACCACCCGCCGGGCCAGCTCCGGCGAGGGGCGAGTGGTGGTGTAGCCGTTGGTGGCGAGGACCAGATGACCGGCGCGAGCCTGTCCCGCCGTTGTCTCCACCCGGAAGCCAGGTCCCTCGCGCTGGAAGGAGATGACCTCACAGTCGGCCACCAGCACTGCTCCGGCCCGGGCGGCCCGCTCGGCCAGCCCGAAGACGAACCGGGCAGGTTGGATGCCCATGCCCTCAGGCTCGAACAAGGCGGTGGTGAACCGGCTCTCCCCGACCACCTCGCCCACCCGCTCGGGCCCGAGCACCTCCCATTCGACCCCTACGTTCTCCTCGTACCAGGCGAGGGTTCTCTCGAAGGCTCGCTGCGCCCTCTCCCCGATGCCGAGCGCTGCCATCCCACCGCGGACGATCCCGGCGTCGATCGACTCGGCGGCGGCGAGGTCGGAGACGATGTCGACGGATCGCATCGTTGCCCGCCACATCTCGCCACCGAGCTCCGGCCCATGCCGGTCGAAGATGAGCTTGATCCCGGCCTTGATGTCGGGAGAGACCATCCCGCCGTTGACGCTGGACGCCCCCGAGGCGATGTCGCCGGCGTCGACGACGGACACCGACCTCCCTCCTCGAGCCAGACGCAGTGCGGCGCTCAGACCGGTCAGACCCGAGCCGACGACGAGGACGTCCGATTCGGCGGGCAGATCGGATGTGATGTCCTCGGGTCGCGGGTGCTCCTCGACCCAGAAGGGGGTCTGCTTCACAGACCTTCGAGACCGGCTCGCATCAATGTGGCCATCTCGGTTACCTGATCGGGGCTCATGATGAAGGGGGGTGACACCTGGAGCGCTCCTCCTCCCATTGCTCGGGTCAGGACCCCCGCCTCCCGGCAGGCCACCGCGGCGCGACCCGGCACGGTCTCGTCGTCCCCGACCGTCAGCTGCACAGCAGCCAGGGCCCCGACACCACGCCGGACATGGTCGACCACCGGGAGCTCCTCGAGTGGGCGAAGCGCCTGGTAGAGCTCGTCCTCGAGCTGGGCGGCGCGGGCGAGCAGACCCTCGCGTTCGAGGATGTCCATGACCACGAGCCCGGCGACGCATGCCGTTGTGTGTCCCGAATACGTGTAGCCATGCCGGAACATCAGACCGGGCGTTTCGAAGAACGGCGCCGCCACGTTGGGGGCGGCGATCACGCCGCCCAATGGGGCATACCCGCAGGTGACCCCTTTGGCGAATGTGATCAGGTCGGGCTGGAGACCGAAGCGGTTGGCGGCGAACCAGTCTCCGGCCCGCCCGAACCCGGTGATCACCTCGTCGGAGATGTAGAGCCCGCCGGCACTCCGGACCAGCTCCTGGACACTGGACAGATAGCTCGCCTCGACCGGGCGGATGCCGCCTGCGCCGATCACCGGCTCGACGAAGATCCCGGCGATGCGGTCGGCCCCGGCGTGGTCGATCGCCTTCTCCACGGCCTCCGGGTCGTCATAGGGGACTATCACGATGTCGGCGACGAGATCGCCGCCGTACCCGATTCGATTGGGCTCCATCCCGCCCAGTGAGGTGCCATAGGGGTGCATTCCGTGATAGGCCCATTCCCGGGAGATGAACACGGTCCGATCCGGTTGCCCGATGGCATTGAAGTAGCGGCGGGTCATCTTGGCCGCGGTGTCCACCGCATCCGATCCCCCCGACCCGAAGAACACCTTTGACCCGGGGTCGGGGGAGACGGCGGCGATCCTGTCGGCGAGATCGATCGGCGGGCGGGTCCCGTAGTCGATGAAGGCGTGGAAGGCGGCGAGTTTGCGCAGCTGCGTCGTCATCGCCTGGATGATCTCCTCTCGCCCATACCCGACATTCAGGTACCAGAGCGAGGCGGCAGCGTCGAGGTAGCGGCGCCCGCTCTCGTCGAACACATAGATCCCCTCGCCCCGATCGACGACGAACGGTGCGTGTTGCACCTTGGACATCTCTGCAAATGGGTGCCAGAAAGCGGACATGGCCAGGAGCGTAGCCGGAGGGTCGAATACCCCCTTGCCCTCCGGGCCGATCTGGCCGCCGGATCAGGGCCGACCGGTATTCTCTCGCCTCCATGCCCGCTGACCTGGTCTTCGTCAACGGCCCCATCTTCACGGCCGGCCCGGCCCGCTCGTTCGTCAGGGCGCTCGCAGTCAGCGGCGATCGGATCAGCGCGATGGGTGACGAGAGAGAGGTCTCCCGGTCGATGGGCGACGCCACCCGGGTCGTCGATCTGGCCGGGCGTCTCATGACCCCGGGATTCCAGGACGCCCATTGCCATCCCGGGAGCAGCGGGCTCGACCTGCTCCGCTGCTCGTTCGCCGGATGCAGAGACGGCGACGATGCCGTCGCCTACATCGCGGGCTATGCCGCCCGACATCCAGACCGGGAATGGATTCTGGGCAGTGGCTGGCAGCAGACCTGGTTCCCCAGGGGATGCCCTCCGAAGGAGACGCTCGACGCGGTGGTGCCCGATCGACCGGTGCTGGTCTACAACGCCGATGGCCATGGTGCCTGGGCAAACTCGCTCGCCCTGACCATGGCCGGGGTGGACGCCTCGACGCCCGACCCTCCGGATGGTCGAATCGAGCGTGGCGCCGACGGTGAGCCGCAAGGAACCCTGCACGAGGGTGCGGCCCGGCTGGTGGAGCGTCTTGGCCCCGTCGACACCGAAGCCGATGTGCGGGCCGGGATCCTGGCAGGCCAGGAATACCTCCTGTCCAAGGGGATCACCACCTGGCAGGACGCTCACGTCGATGCCGCCACCCATGCCGCCTACCGATCCCTGGTCGAGGCGGGCCAGCTGGTCGGCACCGCGGTGGCAGCCCTCTGGTGGGAGCGGGACCGAGGGTTGGACCAGATCGGGGAGTTGGAGCAGATGCGGTCCGAGACACTGGGCCGCTACCTGCCCACTGCGGTGAAGCTGATGCTCGACGGGGTGGTGGAGAACAACACCGCCTCGATGATCGAGCCCTATCACGACCGGGACGGGGGCCTCACCGACGACACCGGGCTCGACTTCATCGAGCCCGGTCTGCTCCGGGAGATCGTCACCGAGCTCGATCGGAATGGTTTCTCCTGCCACTTCCACGCCATCGGCGACGGGGCGGTGCGCAGCGCTCTGGACGCGGTCGAGGCGGCCCGCATCGCCAACGGGTGGTC
The DNA here is from genome assembly GCA_035462285.1 of Acidimicrobiia bacterium. Classification (GTDB taxonomy): domain Bacteria; phylum Actinomycetota; class Acidimicrobiia; order Spongiisociales; family ZC4RG35; genus JARDZU01. Next base: position 10,712 of record DATHUL010000241.1, on the reverse strand, counting down.
CCGGGCCCGGCACAACATCTCCCACATCCAGGTGGTCCACCCCGACGACCTGCCCCGTTTCCGACGACTCGGCGTGATCGCCAACGCGCAGGCGCTATGGGCACAGGACGGCCCCGACCAGGCGGACCTGACCCTGCCCTATCTCGGCCCGGAGCGGGCCGGTTGGCAGTATCCCTTCGCCAGTCTGCTCCGTGAGGGCGCCACGCTGGCGATGGGGTCCGATTGGGGTGTCTCCACTGCCGACGTGATGGACCAGATCGACAGCGCGGTCACCCGGCTCAACCACGACCAGCCTTGGCTCGCGCCGCTCAACGGCAGCGAGAGGATCACCTTTCTCGACGGTCTGGCCGGATTCACCGCCGGATCTGCCTATGTCAACCATCGTGACGACGTCAGCGGGACTCTGGCGGTCGGTATGCTCGCCGACCTCGCGGTCCTCGACCGCGATCCAGTGGCGAGTGGGCACATCCGGGACGCCTCGGTGGCGATGACCGTGGTCGGCGGACTGGTCGTGTTCGAGGAGGTCTGATGTCCAAACCCGCAGTCGAGTTGGCCGGAGTCACCAAGCGTTTCGGGGATGAGGTGGTCGCGGTCGACGGCATCGATCTGACGGTCGACGACGGAGAGTTCTTCTCACTGCTCGGCCCGTCGGGATGTGGCAAGACCACGACCCTGCGCATGATCGCCGGGTTTGAGTTCCCCACCGAGGGGAGCGTGCGCATTCACGGATCGGAGATGGGTCTCAAGCCACCGAACCAACGACCGGTGAACACGGTCTTCCAGTCATATGCACTGTTCCCCCACATGTCCGTGGCCGAGAACGTCGCCTTCGGGCTCAACATGAAGAAGGTGGAGCGAGCCGAGGTGCAGCAGCGGGTGAGCCGAGTGCTGGACCAGGTCCAGCTCTCCAACCGTGCCGACGCCAGGCCCAACCAGCTCTCCGGTGGCATGCAGCAGCGAGTGGCGCTGGCCCGGGCCCTGGTCAACGAGCCCGAGGTCCTCCTTCTCGACGAGCCGCTGGGTGCGCTCGATCTGAAACTGCGCCAGGCCATGCAGGTCGAACTGAAGGACCTGCAGGGCCGGGTCGGGATCACCTTCGTCTATGTGACCCACGACCAGGAAGAGGCTCTGACCATGTCGGACCGGATCGGGGTGATGAGCGAGGGGAGGCTGCTCCAGGTGGGTCGGTCCGAGGAGATCTACGAGCACCCGACCTCGCGTTTCGTCGCCGACTTCATCGGTGACATCAACCTCCTCGACGTGACCATGAACGGGTCGGATGCGGCCCGGCTCGCCAACGGGGTCGAGATCGGCGTGCCCGCGGGGAGCAGCGTGGTCGAGGGGCAGGTCACGGTGGCCCTACGGCCGGAGCGCCTCGCCCTCTACGACCTCGACGAGCAGGTCCCGGCCGGGCACAACCGGGTCCGGGTCAGGGTGAAGAGACGTATGTACTACGGCGATGTCCACTTCTACGACGTCGACGCCGGCATCGGAGTGGACATCGAGGTCAAGGAGGAGAACCGGCCCGGCGTCGAGCTCTACGAGGTCGGTGACGAGGCCTATCTGGTCTGGAGCCCGGAGGCCGCCAACCTGGTGACCTCCTGATGACGGCTCCCGGCGTCACCGACCCCTCCACCGTCGGACCGGTCACACCCGAGCTGGAGCAGGCCTCCCGCAAGGCCGAGGCGAGACGGGGTCTCCTCATCGCACTGCCCTCCTATGTGTACCTGGTGCTGCTCTTCGTCATCCCGCTGGTCCTGGTCTTCGTCTACTCATTCGCCACCAGGGACTCCACCGGTCTGACCGTCCTCGAGGATTGGAACCTGGACTCCTACCGGAGGTTGTTCAGCGCCGAGGTGCTCCAGATCTTCGTTCGGTCGCTGGTCCTCGCCTTCGTCACCACCGCCATCTGCCTCGCGGTGTCCTATCCGTTCGCCTTCTACATCGCCACCAGATCGCCCCGGGTGCGCAACGTCCTCCTGGTGTTCGTGATGATCCCGTTCTGGTCGAACTTCCTGGTCAGGACCTATGCCTGGCGGGTGATCCTGGGGTCGGAAGGACCGCTGTCGCAGGTCAACCAACTGCTCGGAGGCGAGCCGTTCCGGCTTCTCTTCACCAACACCGCGGTCCTGATCGGGCTGGTCTATGGGTTCATGCCGTTCATGGTCCTACCTCTGTATGCCGCCCTGGAGAGGATGGATTGGCGGTTGGTGGAGGCGGCCAGGGACCTCTACGCCGACGGCTGGACCGCCTTTCGCAAGGTGACGCTCCCCCTGTCGATGCCCGGTGTCGTCGCCGGCTCGATCCTGGTGTTCATCCCCTCGTTGGGCGCCTACGTCACCCCGGCGCTGTTGGGGGGCGCACGGACGGTGCTGATGGGGGACTACATCGTCAGCCAGTTCCTCGCCGCCCGCAACTGGCCCTTCGGCTCGGCGTTGTCCTTTGCCGTGATGTTCGTGATGCTCCTGGCCACCATCTTCTACTTCCGGGCAGGAGCGAAGACGCTGTGAACGAGGGGACGGCGCCGAAAGGGCCGGTGGAGCGGTTGCTCGGGCTCAACGCCTGGGTGGTCTACCTGTTCTTCTACGCCCCGATCGTCCTGTTGATCGTCTTCTCGTTCAACGACAACGACAACGTGGGGATCTGGACCGAGCCCTCCTTGCGATGGTACGGCGAGATGTTCCAGGACGACCGGGTCATGGGAGCGTTGCGCAACTCGTTGGTGGTGGCGTTCTTCTCCACCATCGTCTCCACCGTGCTCGGCACCATGCTGGCCATCGCTCTCGAGCGGTATCGGTTCCGGGGCCGGGGCGCGCTCGACGGCATCGCCTATCTGCCCATCATCATCCCCGACGTGACCATGGCGGTGATGCTCCTCGTCTTCTTCTTCCAGGCGTTCGGGGTCCTCAGCGACCTGTTCGCCATGCGTCTCACCACCGGTCTGACCACGATCGCCCTCTCCCATATCGCCTTCAGCATCTCTTTCGTGGCCGTGGTGGTTCGGGCCCGTCTCTCCCAGCTCGACGGGTCGCTGGAGGAGGCGGCGGCCGATCTCTACGCCAACCGCTGGCAGGCGTTCCGCAAGGTCACGCTTCCCCTGATCGCACCCGGTGTGGCCGGAGGGGCGTTGCTGGCGCTGACCCTGTCCCTCGACGACGTCGTGGTGACCCAGTTCGTGTCCGGGGCGGGGTCGACCACTCTGCCGGTCTATGTCTTCGGGCTGGTTCGCCGCGGGGTGACGCCGCTGATCAACGCGGTGAGCACCATCATGTTGGTGGCCTCGATGGTCCTGGTCGGGATCTCTCTCGGCTTCCAGCGCGGGGCAGAGGCGAGAGCGCAGCGGCTGGCCGATCCCGAGAGCATCCTCGAGGAGATCACGGCCGAGTGAGCACCCTTCACCCGGCCGGGACCCGGACCCTCACAGGTGCCGATAAGGTATCTCCGGCGAGAAGCAGCAAATCGACGATTCCCGGGAGGATTAACGAGATGCGAACCAGGGCAAGGCTCATCGTCTCACTACTGGTCTTGGCGTTGGCGGTAGCAGCCTGCGGCGGCGACGAGAACGGCGGCGGGACCGGGGGCACGGGCGCGGACGGGACCGAGTCACCCGATGGCGCGACCGGAGCCGGCTGTGCTCTCGACCAGGTCGACGGCGACCTCAACTTCTACAACTGGTCCGAGTACATGGACCCTGAGCTGGTCACGGCTTTCGAGGAGCAATACGAGGTCGACGTGGTGGAGGACTTCTACGAGTCCAACGAGGCTTTGCTCGCTCAGATGCAAGCCGGAGCGGTGTACGACCTGATCGTCCCTTCCGACTACATGGTGGGGATCATGATCGATAACGGTCTTCTCGCCCCCATCAACACGGACGCCGTGCCCAACCTGTCCAACCTGCTCGAGAGGTTCACCGAGCTGCCCTACGACCCGGGCCCTGAGTACTCGGCCGCCTACCAATATGGCACCACCGGGCTGGGAGTGAACGTCTCTGTGGTGGGCGAGGGTTTCCCCCGGAGCTGGGCCCTGCTCTTCGACCCCGAGCTGACCGAGACCTTCCCGGGCGGTGTCTCGGTCCTGAACGACCCCCGGGAGGCGATGGGGGCGGCTCTCAAGTATCTCGGCTATTCGCTCAATGACACCGACCTCGCCCATCTCCAGGAGGCGGCCGACACCATCTCCGCCGCCCTGGGTGGGATCGCCACTTTCGACTCCGATCAGTATGACGAGGCTTTGGTCGCCGGCGAGGTGGCGGTGTCTCACGGCTACTCGGGGAACATGATCGTCGGCATCGGCGAGGCGGCGAACCCCGACGACTTCGAGTACGTCCTTCCCGAGGAGGGGGCGACGCTGTGGATCGACAACATGGCGGTGCCGGCCAATGCCGAGCACCCCTGCACCGCCTTCACCTTCATCAACTACATACTCGATGCGGAGAACGGGGCGACCCTGACCAACTGGAACTACTACGGGACACCGAACGAGGCGGCTGTGGACCTGGTCGAGCCGGAGGTGATCGAGTTCTACGCCCCGACCTTCGAGGCGGAAGGTCTCGAGGTGATCGAGGACACCGGGGACTACGAGATCAATTTCACCGACTATCTGGCACAGGCGAAGAGCTGACCGAGTCTGGCCGATACTTGGTACCTGGCACCAGGTACGGGATCAGGTGAGACGTGGCTATCTGATCGGAGTCGTTGCGACCTTCCTCGTCTGGGTCGTCTTCGCCTTGCCGGCGGGGGCGGAGCCGGCTGGGCGGGACTCGGTCGGCATCGTCGACCCAAGCAGCCGATGGACCTTGACCGACCCGGTCACCGGAGGGCGGCTCCAGTTCGAATACGGCGATCCGGGCGATGTCCCTTTCACAGGTGATTGGGATTGCGATGGGATAGAAACCCCCAGCTTGTACCGGCGCTCCACAGGCCAGGTCTTTCTGCGCCACAGCAACACGAGCGGTGTCTCCGACGTCACCTTCGTCTTCGGCAACCCCGGGGACATCCCTCTTCCGGGTGATTTCGACGGGGATGGCTGTGACAGCCTGTCCATCTATCGGCCGGCCGAAGCGGGCTTCTACATCACCAACTCGCTCGGCGGCGACGGCGGCGGCTTGGGGGCCGCAAGTCTCCACTATTTGTTTGGGAACCCCGGTGACATCCCTTTCGTCGGTGACTGGGACGGGGACGGGGTCGACACCGTCGCCCTGCGCCGGCCATCGGATGGTTTCGTCTACATGACCGACTCCCATCGCGGTGGCAACGCCGACATCTCATTCTTCTACGGGGACAGGGGCGACCTCCCCTTCGCAGGTGACTGGGATGGGGACGGGATCGACGGTGTCGGCTTGTACCGGCCGGCAACCGCCACCGGCTTCCTGCGCAACGCACACTCGACGGGCATCGCCGACCTGACCCTACGGCTGGGGAGCGGTACCCCGCTGGCCGGAGACTTCGGCTCGCTTCCCGACCCGCCGCCCGGTCCGGAGATGACTCTGTCCATGGTCCCGAGAGAGGGTTGGGGGGCACGCCCGGCCGAGACCGGGAGGATGGTCCCCCACACGGTCTCCCGATTGACGGTCCATCACGCCGGCACCCAGCAGTCCACCACCGGCCCCCCGCGCTACCGAGGCTGGCAGAGCTGGCACATGGACGGGCAGGACTGGCCCGACCTCGCTTATCACGTGATCATCGGCGTCGACGGGACTGTCTACGAGGGACGGAACCCCGCGTTCCGGGGAGACACCGGCACCAGCTACGACACGACCGGTCACTTCCTGGTCGTGGTCGAAGGTGACTTCGAGGTCGACCTGCCCACCCAGGCCCAACTCGACTCGCTGGCCGCGGTCCTGGCCTGGGCCGCCGGGCGATTCGGTGTCTCGCCGGGAACGATCAGCGGACATCGGGACCATGCCGCCACCCTGTGCCCGGGGCGTCATCTCGAGGACCGGATCGCCTCAGGCGAGCTGAGAGCAGTCGTGGAGGGACTGATCGCCGACGGCGGGGTGGGGCTGGAATGGCCCTGACCCCCGCCGTCGGCAGCCGAGCATCGACTCAGGATTGGGTGGGGACGGGCTCACCTGGTGTCGCCGGCGGTCGGCGCTTGCGCCACTGGCGATAGACCAGCCAGCCGATGAGCAGAGGGATCCCGACCGTCAGCAAGAGCATCGGGAGGGTGTAGAGGGCGAAGTTGATCGCCCAACCAGCCACACCCTGCAACCCGCTGACCAGGCTGCGCAAGGCGTCCCGGGCCACCTCGACGGGGGCCCAGGTGTCTTCGACGATCGGCACCACGGCCGGGGTCGGGGTCAAGCCGATGCTCAGCGTGGCCAGGTCGACCACGTCGTCGAGATAGTTGAGCTGACCCTGGATCTGCTCGATCTGGCCCCGCACGCTCGAGTTCTCGTTGAAGACACGGAGCAGTTTGTCCGGGTCGGCCTCCGGTTGCTGCCTCACTTCGGCGAGCAGGGCGCGTAGCTCGATCTCGAGGGCCTCGAGATTGGTGAGCCGGGCCTCGAGGTCGATGTACTGCTCGGTCACGTCCTGGGTCCCTTGTGACTCGGAGACGACCTTCTGCACCGAGCCCTTGATCGCACTCATCGTCTCGGTGAGCTCGGTGGCAGGTATCCGCAGAGTCAGCGTCACCGACGGCTGCTCGTCCTCCCCGTCGACGGGATGAACGGTGGCGTCGGCGACGAAGCCGCCGGCCGCCTCGGTCAGGTCGATGATCCTGTCGAACGCCGCCCTGGTGTCATCGGCCTCGAGCTGCATCTGCGCATGCCGGATCACCTTCCGATCCTGGGCAATCTCGAGGCTGACCCCGATCCCCCCTCCATCGCTCCCTTCTTCCCCGGCCACGGTGGTGGCGGCGCCGTCCTCCGGGGCCAACGCCTCTCCCCGTCCGTCCTGATCCGTCGCGCTGTCGGTGAAGGTGACCGGGGCGCTTTCGCCGGAGCCACTGCACGACGCGATGACCACCCCCATCGCCAGTGCCAATGCCAGTCTTCTCATTTGGTTCTCCTCTTTCACCGGCCCTTCGGGCCTTGCCGCTTGGACGGGTGGCACACGGATTCGGTTCCCCCTGGCGACCTGCCTCATGGCGAAATGAGGCCGGGCCTGCCGATTGGGAGGGCGAAACTCGCATTAGCGTTGCGAGCATGGATAGTGGGCCGCTCCGGGTGCTCGAGATATACGGCGACCCCACCGACTTCGGGCGGGTGCACGGGACCGAGTGCAAGCCGCTGATCCGCGACTACCTCGACGAGCGTCTCGGTCTGTCAGGGGACGCCACCTGGGCCGGGCGCCCGGCCCGGGCGGAAACGGTCATCGCGCTCGCCGAGAGCACCCTGGCCCATCACCAGGCCTACTCGCCCGCGCTCTTCGACGAGATGCTCGCCCTGGCCGAGGCGGCCGGGATCACACCGGCGGAGGCGGTGGTGGTCGGGGGGTTCACCGATCTGGTCGACGTGATCCGCGCCCACGACGGGTGGGCCCCGATCGAAGACGACTGCACCGCCGTGCTCGACCCGGAGCAAGGCGTGCTCGCCCAGACCTGGGACATGCATGCCTCGGCCGCCGAGTACGTGGTGATGCTCAAGCTCGACCCGGTGTCGGGCCCCGGCGCCGTGGTACAGACGACGGCGGGCTGTCTCGGTCAGATCGGGATGAACGAGGCCGGGATCGGGGTCGGGATCAACAATCTCACCTCGATCGGCAAGCCCGGGGTCACCTGGCCCTTCGTCGTGCGAAGAGTGCTGGAGCAGACCAGTCTCGACGATGCCATCGACGCTGTGCTCGCTGCGGATCTCGCCGGGGGCCACAACTATCTGATCATGGGACCCGACGGGACCGGGGCCAACATCGAGGCGATGCCGGGCACCGTGGAGGTGACCCGGGTCGCCGGGAAGCCATTTGTCCACACCAACCACTGCCTGGCCCAGGGGCCGAGCCTCGAGGAGGGGGAGCGTCCGGCGGAGCACGTCGAGGGCAGCCAGACCCGATTGGACAGGGGGACCGATCTGGTCGGAGACCTCGACGCCTTCTTCTCCGATCCGTCGATCGCCCGTCGGGCCGACTCGCCCCATGAGGTGGCCACCTGCGGAGCGGTGGTGATCAAACCGGCGGAGAGGCGACTCGACTCGGTGTGGGGTGTGCCCGGGGACCGACCCTGGGAGACCTTCCGTCTGTGAGCGGGGTCAGCATCGTCAACCTCCAACCCGAGATGGCCGAAGAGTTGGAGCGGATCGAGTTGACCTGCTTCCCGATGGCCAATCCGGAGGACCTCCTCTCCAAAGAGGACATCGCCCAATATGCGAAGGTGTTCCCGGAGGGGTACTTCGTCGCCCTCGTCGACGGGCGACCGGTCGGCATGGGGGCGGGGATCTATCTCGATTTCGACTTCGAGAACCCACAACACACCATTGCCGGCATCACCGGCGAGCATCAGTGCGGCAATCACGATCCCGACGGTGACTGGTATTACGGGACCGACATCACCGTCCTCCCCGAGTACCGGGGCCGCGGAATCGGGGGGATGCTCTATCAGAAGCGGAAGGCGCTCGTGATCGCCGATCGAAAACGGGGGATCATCGCCGGCGGCTCGTTACCCGGCTATTTCCACCACAAGGCCACCATGCCGATCGATCAATACGTGGATCGGGTCGTGGCCGGGGAGCTCCACGATCCCACGCTCAGCTTCCAGCTCTCCCACGGCTTCGAGGTGCGCGGCCTCCTCGAGGACTACCTGGAGGACGAGGCGGACGACGGCTGGGCCGCTCTGATCGTCTGGGAGAATCCGGAGCTCTGAGATTGGCCGCCGGGGGTCCCGCCGCCCACTCATCCTCGGCCTACCATCGGGTCATGACACAGGAGCCCCCGCCGGTCCCCCAGCCGCAACCGCGTCCCTCGGATCAACAGATGTGGCAGGTCCTTTCCCACGCATCCGCCTTCATCCAGTTGATCGGGCTCCCGTCGTTGATCGGCCCGTTGATCGTCTGGTTCATGAAACGCGACGACCCGGCGGTCGAGCCCCATGCCCGGGCCGCCCTCAACTTCCAGCTCACCCTGCTCATCTACTTCGTGGTCGGCGGGGTTGTGGCGATCCTGTTCGCCATCACCGTGATCGGCCTGGTCATCGCCATCCCCTTGATCCTGGTCCTGCTCGCCCTGGTGGTGCTGGAGCTGATCTTCGCCTTTCTCGCCTCCCTGGCCGCCTCCCGAGGCGAGTTGTACCAGTACCCGTTGAGCATCACGCTGATCAAGGGATAGGGGGCGGCGGCCCGCCGCTCGACCGGCGCGCTCTTCGACGGCTCAGCTGTCGCTCGGCCCCCGGCTCTCGACCTCCCTCTCTGCCATGCCGTTGAGGATCTCGAGGACGATACGATTGGCCAGATAGACGGTCTGCTCACCCGGCCCGTCATAAGGGGGGGACACCTCGACCACATCGGCCCCGAGCACGTTCAGGTCCCTCGACAATCGGCGCACCGTGTCCAGGATCTCACGCGAGTTGAGCCCGCCAGGCTCGGGGGTGCCGGTTCCCGGGGCGAGACCGGGGTCGACGACGTCGATGTCGACGCTGATGAAGATTCCCTTGGCCCCGCCCTCCAGGGAGTAGGCCACCGCCTCGTCAACCACGTCGGCGAGACCCCGTTCCACGATCTCGTTCATCATGAACGAGCGCATCTTCTGTTCCTTCATCCATTGGATGACCTCCGGCTCCGGCCAGTAGCCACGCAATCCGATCTGGACGAACCGGTGCCCGGGCACGGCGCCGGACTCGATGAGACGTCGCATCGGGGTGCCGTGTCCGTGCAACGACCCGTTCTGCACGAAGCCGGTGTCGGCGTGGGCGTCGAAGTGGATCAGGGCGATCTCGCCGAACCCGTGCACCCTGGCAACGCCGAGGGCGTCGGGCCAGGTGATGGTGTGGTCGCCGCCCAGCACCATCGGGACCTTTCCCGCCGCCGCTATCAGCTCGACCGCATCGGCGATCCTGCCGATGGAGAGCTCGAGCTCACCGGGTCGCACGTAGACATCGCCCACATCGACGACCCCGAGCATCTTCAACGGGTCGATCCCGGTGGGGAGATGCGGGCGGTAACCGTCCATCGCCCCGTAGTCGGCGTTGCGGATCGCCTGCGGGCCGAAACGGGCCCCGGGCCGGTAGGTGGTGCCCCAGTCGAAGGGGGCGCCCACGATCACCACGGCTCCGTCGCCGAGGGCGTCGAGGGTCACCGCGGGGACGCCGAGGAACGAGCCGCGCGAGGCAAAGGAGATGTACTCGGCCGAGGCGAAAGGAATCTCGCTCTTACGTTGTTCGTAGGGCTTGAACATCCGATCGTTACGCTAACGGCCTTCGTCCCCCGGTGAGCCATGACTCCACAACGCGTGCAACGCACCTACATCACCCTCACCATCCTCCAGACGCTGGCCGCCTCGCTGATATGGGGGGTCAACACCCTCTTCCTCCTCGACGCCGGGCTCAGTCTCACCGAGGCGTTCGTGGCGAATGGCGCCTTCACCGCGGGAATGGTTCTGTTCGAGGTCCCGACCGGGGTGATCGCCGACACTTTCGGGAGACGGGTCTCGTTCATCCTCGGCGCCGCCACCCTGCTGGTCACCACCGCCGCCTACCTAGGGCTGTGGTATGTCGAAGCCGGTATCTGGTGGTGGATCCTCGTCTCCGCCCTGATCGGTTTGGGGTTCACCTTCTTCTCCGGCGCC
>DATHUL010000240.1:0-4972 GCA_035462285.1 Acidimicrobiia bacterium | reverse complement strand
GACTCCTGTGAGGAGAGGGTCGCATGGTTCGAAGCCGTCTTCACCAGGTTGGAGGGCTAGACCGGATTCACCACCATGTCCCGGACCAGCAAGTCCTCGTGGGTCTCCCGCCGCACCACCAGCCGGGCATCGCCCTCCCGGACGAAGACCACCGCCGGTCGACGCACCATGTTGTAGTTGGACCCCATGGAGTGTCCGTAGGCCCCGGTCACCGGGGTGGCCAGGTAGTCACCGACCGCCAGATCTCCTGGGACGAGAGCATTCCAGGCGAGGACGTCACCCGACTCGCAGTGCTTGCCCACCAGGCGGATGGGCCGGGTCCGGTCGGCAGTCGTCGCCCCGGGGGCGAAGACCTCGTAGCCACTCCCGTACAAGACCGGCCGGGGGTTGTCGCTCATCCCGCCATCGACCGACACATAGGTCCTCACTCCCGGGATCTCCTTGATCGTGCCCACGGTGTAGATGGTTATCGCCGCCCGGGCGACGATGGCGCGGCCCGGCTCGGCCGTGATCCGGGCGCCGATTCCGGTGGAGGCATCGGCGATGGCCTTGCCCCATTCGCTGATGGTCGGGGCTTCCTCCCCCTCCACGTAGGGGACGCCGAGACCCCCGCCTACACTGAGCTCTTCGACTTCGAGGTTGGAGGCGAACCCGGCGATCGACTCGATCGCCTTCTGGTAGGAACCGACGTCGAAGACCTGACTGCCGACGTGGACATGGACCCCGATCAGGCTCATCGCCGGCGAACTGCGCACCCGCTCCACTGCCGCCGCGGCCGCCCCACCCTCGATGGTGATCCCGAACTTGGAGTCGGCGGCACCGGTGCGGAGGAAGGCGTGGGTATGGGCCTCGACCCCGGGATTGACCCGGACCAGGACCTGCGGGGCTCGCCCTCCTTCGCCCACCAGCGTCTCGATTCGGTCTATCTCGACCAGGGAGTCGATGACGATCCGGCCAACCCCGGTCTCCAGGGCATAGGCCAGCTCATTGGCCGACTTGTTGTTGCCGTGGAACACGAGGCGGTGGGCAGGAACCCCGGAAGCAAGGGCAACATGGATCTCGCCAGCGGTGGCGACGTCGAGGAACATCCCCTCCTCGTGGGCGAGCCGTGCCATGGCTCCGCAGAGAAAGGCCTTGGTGGCGTAGGCGACTCCGTCGGGGAAAGCCGCCACCGCTTCCCGACAACGGGAGCGGAGGTCCTCTTCGTCGTAGACGAAGAGGGGAGTGCCCCACTCGTCGGCCAAATCGGCTACCTCCAGCCCGCCGATACGCAGGGACCCCGATGGGGAGACTTCCGCCGTGTCCGGTAACAGATGAAACGGAAGCACACTCATCGCCTATCGCTCGTCGCTCGTCGCTCGCAGCTGTAGCTCAAAAAGCCCAGGAGGCGCCGCGACCGGTCCCGGTCACGAAGTCGTCGGCGGGGGTGATGCCCCGGGCCAGGTCGTTCTTGAAGCGAGTGACGATGCCGTCGAGGTTGGCCATCTCGATCAGGAACGAGTCGTGGCCCTGGAGGGCGTGGAGCATCTGGTAGCGGGCGTTGGGCAGGCCTCCGGCCAGCTCCTCGACCTCGGTAGCCGGGTAGAGGATGTCACTCGATATGCCCACGGTGAGGAGCGGGGTCTTGATCCCGGCGAGGACATGGGCCATCTCGCCCCGATCCCGGGCCAGGTCGTGGCTGTCCATGGCATCGACCAGGGTCAGGTACGAATTGGCGTCGAATCGAGCGACCAGCTTCTGCCCCTGATGGCGGAGATAGGACCGGATCTCGAACTCATCCTCGACGGTCCGGCGCCCGAAGCGAGTCTCGAAGTTGGCCTTGCCCCGATAGGAGATCATGGCGATCATCCGGGCCACGGCCAGCCCTCGCTCCGGAGGCAGGCCGGGCGGGTAGGCGCCGTCGAGAAAATCGGGATCGGCCCATACCGCAGCTCTCTGCGCCTCCGAGAAGGCCACGCTCCAGGCCGAGTGGTGGGCTCCGACCCCGATCGCCACACCGCCTTCCACTCTCTCCGGGAACATCGCCGCCCATTCCAGGGCCTGCATGCCCCCCATCGAGCCCCCGATGACGAGACGAAGCCGCTCCACGCCGAGGTGCTGGAGCAGGGCGGCCTGGAGATTGACCATGTCCCTGATCGTGACTGCGGGGAAGTTCGAGCCGTACCAGCCATCGGTGCCGGGCCTGGTCGAGGTGGGCCCGGTGGTGCCGTAGCACCCCCCCAGGACGTTGCTTGCGACGATGTAGTCCCGATCGGGGTCGAAGGAACGACCCGGCCCGAACAGCCCGGACCACCACTCGTCGGCGTCGGCGCTGCCGGTCAAGGCGTGGCAGATCAAGATGGCCTCGGTCCTTGGCTCGCCCCAGGTGCGGTAGGCCACCTGGACCTGCTCCAGCTCTTCGCCGCTCTCCAGCCCGAAGACACCTCGATGCTGGTACAACTGCGTCTCGTCTGAAATCGGACCGGGCTCTGATCTGTTCTGGGCAGGCACCTGGCCGTACTCCTCTGCTCTCGGGTTGGCAAGCAACGGCCCGGAATCGCAAAGATCCGCAACCGTCGCCGGTGCGGATCCCTGGTGGTCGGGTTGGTTTGGGGGCGCTGCTAGACGTCTCCTCCGCACGGCTCGTTCCGAGCCATTCGCTTACAGGCGTTCACATGCACAGCGCTCATGTCGAGGTGGAAGGTATCCCGGGGCGGTCGCCGAGTCAACCCTTTGCACCGACGGGCACCGTCTCGCCGGTCTTGGGGTGGGTCGGCGCTGTGGCTAGCTTTGGCCGATGAGACGATCGGAGACGGGAGGTCGATGATGGAGTTCGGGGTGGTGCTTCAGACCGATCCACCGGCATCGCGCGTGGTCGAGTTCGCCCGCCGGGCCGAGGGCCTCGGCTTCAGCCACGTTTGGACCTTCGACTCTCATGTCCTGTGGCAGGAGCCCTTCGTCATCTATTCGCGCATTCTGGCCGAGACCAAGGACCTGGTGGTCGGGCCGATGGTCACCAACCCCGGAACACGGGACTGGACCGTCCTCGCCTCGCTGTTCGCCACGCTGAACGACATGTACGGGCCCCGCACCATCTGCGGCATGGGGCGCGGTGACTCGGCGCTGCGTTACATCGGGCGGTCGCCGACGACGCTTCAGACCATGGTGGAGGCGATGGAGGTGATCAAGGGTCTGGTTGCCGGGCAGGAAGTCGGGTACAACGGCCGGACCGTGAGCCTGCCCTGGGTCGGGGAGGGCTGGGACCTGCCCATCTGGGTCGCCGGCTACGGTCCGAGGGCCCTGGCCACGGCCGGAGAGCACGCCGACGGGTACATACTCCAGTTGGCCGACCCGCAGATCCTGGAATGGACCGTGGCCGCCGTCCGCGCCGCCGCGGCCGGGGCAGGCCGGGACCCCGACCAGATCAACATCTGCGTGGTGGCTCCGGCGTATGTGGGCCAGGATGTCGCACATCAGAGAGACCAGTTGCGCTGGTTCGGAGGAATGGTGGGCAATCACGTCGTCGACATGGTGAACCGTTACGGGGAGGACGCCGAGAAGGTGCCCGGGGTCCTCTTCGATTACATCAGGGCAAGGGAGTCATACGACTACGACCATCACGGCAGATCGGGCAATCCGTCCACCGACTTCGTGCCCGACGAAATCGTCGACCGCTTCTGTCTGGTCGGCCCGGTCGAGGCCCACATCGAGAAGCTGAATCTGCTCCGGTCCATGGGCGTCGACCACTTCGGGATCTACCTGATGCATGACGACATGGCGGGCACCATCGAGGCCTATGGGGAGGAGGTCATCGGGGCGGTCGACTGAGAGCCGTCGTCACTATCGTTGACTGGTGTGCCTCTGTTCACTGGTCAGTCGCTGCCCACGGGAACCGTCACCTTCCTGTTCACCGACATCGAAGGCTCGACCCGTCTGGTCCAGACTCTCGGCGAGGGCTGGGTCGAGGTGCTGGAGACGCACAACAGCCTGATCGGGAAGGCGATTGCGGACAACGGCGGGATCGTGGTCAAGACCGAGGGCGATTCGTTCTTCGCGGTGTTCCCCGCCGCCATGGACGCCCTCGCCGCAGTGCTCGCCGCTCAACGCGCCCTGATCGATCACCCGTGGCCCGAAAATGGCGTGGTCCGCTCCCGGATGGGGCTTCACACCGGTCTCGGCACACTGGGCGGATCTGACTACGTCGGTCTCGACGTCCATCGCGCTGCTCGTATCGCCGACGCGGCACATGGCGGCCAGACAGTCCTCTCCGAGCCGACCATGGTCCTGGTGGAGCGTCAGCTGCCTCCCGGTGTGAGCCTGCGCGACCTCGGCAAGCACCGCCTCAAGGACCTGTCCGAGCCGGAGACCATCTTCCAGGTGGTGTCCGAGGGGCTTCAGACCGAGTTTCCGCTGCTGAGGACACTCGACGCGATCCCGAACAACCTGCCTCGATTGCTGACCAGCTTCGTCGGCCGGGAGAAGGAGCTGGCCGAGGCCATGCGTCTGCTCGAGACGGCCCGGATCCTCACGTTGACCGGGCCCGGGGGCACGGGCAAGACCCGGCTCTCACTTCAGGTCGCCGCCGAGCTGGCGGACAACTTCCACGACGGGGTCTTCTTCGTCGAGCTGGCGCCGGTGACGAGCATCGACATCGTGCCCTCGCGCATCTTGGAGACGCTCGGGATCCAGGCCTCGACCCGGAACGAGACACCGGCAACCCGTCTTCTCGGTCAGATCGCGGACAAGGGATACCTCATCGTCCTCGACAACTTCGAGCAGCTACTCGACGCCGCTCCTCTGGTCGCCGAGATGGTCCGCGCCTCGCCGAGGACCAAAGTGCTGGTGACGTCGCGGGCGCCGCTTCGCATCAGCGCGGAACAGGCGATGCCGGTGCCTCCGCTCGGAATGGCCGGACCGGGGGAGCCGGACGACTTCGGGGCCTTGGTCGAGTCGGAGGCTGTCCGCTTGTTCGCCGATCGGGCGATGTCGGTCC
>DATHUL010000239.1:0-9407 GCA_035462285.1 Acidimicrobiia bacterium | reverse complement strand
GTCGAGCCGCTCCGCATCGAAACGTAGATCTGGCCCGAGTTGCCACAGGATCGGTCCCAGCTTGTCCCGAAGCTCGAGGAGTCCCGAGGCCATGAAGTTGGCCAGTGGCTCGTCGACGTCGTTCAGCTTCTTGTTGTGGGTGATGAAGCGGCTCCCCTTGACCGCGTAGACAAAGCCCTTGGGTGCGGTCTGGTACCAGGTCCGCATCGTCGTCGGAGTGCTCAACCCGTAGAAGGTGCCGTTGATCTCCAGGGTGGGAAACCGGGCTGACGCATGGGCCAGCTCCCGTTTCCGGGGCAGCCCCTGGGGATAGAAGTCGCCGCGCCATCCCTGGTAGGACCAGCCGGACAGCCCGATCCGAATCTTTCCCGAGACCATGTCGAGCGCTGATTACCACTGTGCGCCACAGGCGACACCGGAGTGGGGCTACGGACCGCGGGGGAGGTTGACTCCCCGGGCCCGACCCAGGGCCTCCCTGATCTCTTGGCCGCCGGGTCGGGTCGGCTTGATATGGAAGATCCTGGGTCGCGGCCAGGGCCGGGGCGGTGGCTCCTCACCCAGCCTCGTCCCATCGGGTCGGAAGAAGTGGAGGCTGCCCGGTGTGCCCGTCACCGTCCATCCCGCCTCGTGGACCAGGGTGTGATGATGACGGCAGAGGAGGACCAGGTTGTCGATCGCGGTCGGTCCGTCGGCGCGCCAGGGGATGAGGTGATGGACGTCGCACCAGCGCTCGGGGCGGTCGCAGGTGGGGAACACGCAGCGAAGGTCACGGGCCATCACTGCCAGACGTTGTGCCGGCGTGACCAGACGCTTGGTACGACCCACGTCGAGCGGGCGGCTGTCGGGCCCGAAGACGACCCGGGTCAGGCTGGCATCACAAGAGATGCGTATGACCTCGTCCACGGTGAGATAGGCGCCGCTGCTGGTCTCCGAGACGCCGGGAATCCCATCGATGAGTGTCTCCGCGGAGACGAGGACGCTGATGCTCGGTCGCTGTGAGCTTCCCTCCAGCATCTCGAGCAGGATGTCGGCGCGTCGGGTGGGCGTCGATCTGGTGTCTCCGGCCGGCGCCGGCCCCGGGTCGAGGCCGGCAGGGAGTCTCTCGCCGGACTCGATGTCGAACCAGCCGTTGATCCGCATCATCTCCCCGTCCCGTCGAAGGGTCAGGTACCGAGACTCACGACGTGGTGACGGTCCGATGCCAGTTCCTCGGCCGCCACCTGGCTCAGCCAATAGTCGAGCTTCTTGCGCAGGTCCCCGGTCAGGGGGATCTCCAGCGCCCAACCGATCAATTCTCCTTCTGCCTGATCGAACTGCTCCGGGGCAATCGCCCTGATCTCGATGAGCACGTCGACCTGGGCGCCACTGATCGAACCCGACAGGTAGGCGAGCGCGGTCAGCGGCATGGCGGGCAGTGCGTTGGCCCGACGGGACCAGGCGTTGCGCTTCGCCGGGATGAAGCGACATGCGGTGTTTGAGCAAGCGGTTGGTGAGGAGTACCCGTCCCGTTCGAAGGCCCGGGTTTCGTAGACCCGGGCCAGGATCTGGACGGCTCGCGCCTCGTCCCGATCACGGCGCACCAGGATGACGGTCAATTCGTCGATCAGGTCCTTCGGTTCGAGCAGCTCCAGAGGAGGTTCGGTGGGGAACTTCGCGGTGTCGATACCGTCGAACATGTGTTCGAGATTACCGATGCCCACCGACAAATGCAAGTCTTTTACACAATCCTATGATCTATAATATTCAGACCTGGCGCCACTCGGGTACGACTAGGTTCCCCGTCATGGAACACAAACCGAGCCGATCCGCCACCTGGAACCCTTCACCGCAGAATCACTTCACCGGCAGCGTGTGGAACTCGAGAATCAGCGACCCCGAAGAAGGTGTCAAGCTGCTGGCCGTCCAGTTCGCCCCGGGCGCGCGCACCGACTGGCACACCCATCCCGGGGGCCAGCTGCTCTATGTCGTCTCCGGCTCGGGGCTGGTCCAGACCTCCGACGGCGTCACCATCGCCATCTCCCCGGGTGACGTCGTCGAGGCGGCCCCGGGTGAGAGACACTGGCACGGCGCCAGTCCCGACTCACCGATGATGCATCTCTCGGTTACCAGTGGGGGAGACACACGATGGGAGGAGAGCGTCACCGACGAGGAGTACCTGCGTCGCTGAGCCGGCCAGTTTGTGCCAGCCTTTCCGAATGACCACGGCCACAGCCCGCACGCTGCGTCTCGGGGCTCGGAGCTTCCCGGTGGTTCTGCCCAGTGTGCGCGATCCCCGACTCCATCTGGCCGGTGTCATCATCACCATCCACGTACTGGGTCAGACCGCCCTCGGCTTCAGGGTCTCGGTGCCCCAGATCGTGGTCGCCATCGTCACCTGCGCCCTGATCGAGGTGATCTGGACCCTGCGCCGGACCGGGCAGATCGTGTGGCCTGCCAGCGCCATGCTCACAGGGAGTGGGGTGGCCCTGATCCTTCGTCTGGTCGGGATGGAGCGGGACGACCATTGGAGCTGGGCGGGGTGGCACATCTTCGCCGCGGTGGCCGGGCTCTCCCTGCTCACCAAGTACCTGATCCGCTTTCGCGGGAGCCATGTGTTCAACCCGTCCAACGTGGGTCTGGTGGCGGCATTCCTCATCCTCGGTGAGGAGTTGATCGAGCCCCTCGACTTCTGGTGGGCCCCGCTCGGGCCGGGGATGGGGCTGGCCTACCTGGTCATCCTCGTCGGCGGCCTCCTCATCACCCGCCGACTGCGTCTTCTCACCATGGCGACAGCCTTTTGGCTGACCCTGGTCGCCGGGATCGGTGTCCTCGCCGCCTCCGGCCATTGCATGACCGCGGCGTGGGCGTTGCAGCCGGTGTGCGGGACCTCGTTCTGGTGGGTCGTCGCCGGCTCGCCCGAGGTGCTCATCTTCCTCTTCTTCATGATCACCGACCCCAAGACGATTCCGGAGAGGGGAGCAGCCCGGGTGGCGTTCGCGGTCAGCCTCGCCCTGGTCTGCACCCTGCTCATCGCCCCGCAAACGACCGAGTTCGGGGCAAAGGTCGGGCTGCTCGGCGGTCTGGTCCTGATGACCCCGCTTCGCCTGGTTTTCGACCGGCTGGCGGAGCGGGTCGATCTGCTCGGGCTGGGGCCGGGGATCGCCCCGATTCACACCTTCGCCCGCGGGGCCGGGATCGGAGCCCTGGTCGTGTTGGTCTCGGTGGGGATCGTGGCCGCCGGCGCCCCGGCGCGAGACACGGCCGAGGCGACGACCCCGGCCCCGATCGTATCCGACGTCGACATCGACCCGACCCTGTTGCCTCCGGTCACGCTGAGTGCCGAGGCCCGGGCCCTCAACGCGGATGTCGATCCCGATGCCTTGGCGCTGTACCTCGCCGAGGCGCTCGCCATCGAGGCAGATGCCCGGCGCAGCGGAGACACCTCCCTCCTCCGCGCCGCCGACGACGGGGAGCGTCTCCTCGCCATGGAGAGGAAGGTCGAGATCGCAGCCACCAGGGGCGAACTCGTGGTCGCCGAGCACACCTTCGACAGCCTCCATCTCGACGTGGTCTTCACCGAGGGGCCGCAGGGCGGGGCCAGTCTCGGTTTGACTGCAACCGGGACCGTCGAAGAAGTGGCGTACGATGCCGCCGGGGTCGAACAGGGCCGGGAGAGCGATGTCTTTGCCACCACCTTCGTGATGAGTCAGGGGGCGGGGGGGAGGTGGCTGATCGTGGCGGAGATAGACGGATGAGTGACAACCCGGTGATCGAGGCTTTGGGACGGCGGCTCCGGCTGGCGGTGATCGGCGGCGGCCCGGGGAGCTTCATCGGCGCCATGCACCGCGCCGCCGCCCGGCTCGACGATCGCTACGAGTTGGTCGCCGGCGCCCTCTCCTCCGAGCCGGAGCGCTCCCGCCTGGCCGGCATCGGCATCGGGCTGGAGGCGGATCGCTCCTATGGCGACGCCCTCGAGCTGCTCGAGGCCGAGGCTTCCCGGCCCGACGGGGCAGAGGTGATCTCGATCATGACCCCCAACGACAGTCATCACCTCTATGCGCGGAAGGCTCTGGACCTCGGCTTCGACGTTATCTGCGACAAGCCGCTCACCAACACCCTGGAGGAGGCGCTCGATCTGGTGGGCAAGGTGAGGGAGAGTGGTCTCGTCTTCTGCCTCACCCACAACTACACCGGCTATCCCATGGTCCGGCAGGCCAAGGCGATGGGGGAAGATGGCGATTTGGGCGTGATCCGACTGGTCCAGGTCGAGTATGTGCAAGGGGGAAAGGCCGATGAGAACGATCCCGACCCCGGCGACGGCCTGCCCTGGCGCTACGACCCGGTGAGGGGAGGGCCGTCGCTGGTGATGGGGGACATCGGGACCCACGCCCACAACCTGGTCCGGTTCATCACCGGGCTCGAGGTGGAGGAGGTGGCGGCCGAAGTGGGCGCCATAGTTCCCGGCCGGGTCGTCGACGACTACGCCGCCGCCATGCTCCGCTTCGACAACGGGGCTCGCGGCACGTTCTGGGTGACCCAGGCGGCGGCCGGGGTGGAGAATTGTCTCCGCATCCGGGTCTCCGGCACCAAGGGGAGTGCGGAGTGGAATCAGGAGAGCCCGACCCGGCTCGTCTTCACTCCCCTCGACGGCCCGGCCCAGTCGAGGACTCCCAACGGTCCCGGCACCCTTCCCCTGGCGGCACGCTCGACCCGGATCGTGGCCGGGCATCCCGAGGCGTTCCTCGAGGCGTTCGCCAACATCTACGCCGACGCGGCCGAGGCGATTGCCGCCCGTCGCAGCGGCACCGACCCCGATCCGCTGGCCCTGCACTTCCCCGACGTGGTCGACGGGGCGATCGGCATCGGGTTCGTGCAAGCGGTGATCGCCTCGAGCATGGCGGGCGGAGCCTGGACCCGAGCCGCAGTGGATATCTAGGCCAGGGTCATCACCGGGTCGGGTCGGAGCAGGCACGGGGGGAGATAGGCGGGGATGTTGGAGAGAGGGAGCACGTCGGCATGCAGCCCGATCCCCAGCTCCTCCTTCATGAAGGCACGACGCGCCTCGATCCGACCCCAGACGTCGGGGTGCCGGGCGGCCAACTGGGCGCGCAGGTCCTCGTCGGCGAGGGCGATTCCATCCTCGATGTTGGTGGTGAAGTAGTCGGTCCCGGTGGCGGGGATGATGTCGACCTGCAACGCCATGCCCGAGGCCAGCTCGATCTCCGACCCCGGGCCCACCGGTGAGTTGACCCACTCGTCGAGATGGATCTGATGGCCCGGGTTGAGGAAGATCCCGAAGAAGGGGTCGCCTAGCCGGCGGTCGATGATCTCCTGGAGCACCCCTCCGGTCTGCCCGATGTGAACCGCCTCGTACCACTCGGCCACCGCGGAGAAGTGGGGCGCCACCAGGCGGTCGACGTAGTCGCCGATCGAGGCGGGCAGGTCGCCCGGCCCTTCCGCCACGAACCCGGCCCGGCAGTTGAGGGCGCCCCAGATCCCGAAAGCCACGGTGAACGGGTCACCCTCTTCGATCGGGCGGTCGCCGGGGCTGAGCAGCCCGAGTGATGCTCTCGGGCCGGCGCTGAGCATCAGGTGGCACGAGAGCGGCATGCCGTTCCATTCGAGCAGTCGGACAGCTTCCTGCTCGGTGATCCCGGGACGGAGGCCGAAGAGGAGACGACGCACTCCGCTGGAGGTGTGGCAGGCGGCGTATTCGAAGGCAGCGAGCTGGTCCACCTCGTTGATCACCCGGAGCCCGTCGCCGGCCCCGATCAGGATGTCGGTGGCGTTCTCCAACGACCCGCCCGTCTTCTGGCGCAACTCGTCGACGATGAAGGCCGGGACATCGATCGGGCCCATGCTGGCGAAGGCCTTCCAGCCGACCACCCCGACCCGGCTCCCTTTCCCGATCCCCTCGTCCCCGAGGATCTCGCCTAGGGTGCGGGAGCGGTCCCGGGGCTGGCTGGGCAGGCTGAGCTCCTGGTACAGATGGCGGCGCATCGCCACCGGGGCGGCGGCTGCCATCCCCCAGCACTCGTTTCCGACCAGGATCGCCGGATCGTCTTCCGGGCTGACCACCAGGATCGCCTCCTCGAAGCGGGGGTCGAACCCGGTGAGATAGGAGAGGTTGGCGCTGTGCTCACGATCGGCATAGACGACCAACCGGTCGTAACCGCGCTCGGCCATCCGTTGCTGCAGCCGCTGGAGACGGTCCAGGTAGACGGCGGGCGGGAGCTCCGGGATCGAGGTGGGCATGCCGAAGTCGGGCAGATCGATCCGGCGCATGGTGGCCTCACTCATGAGGTCACCACTCCGGATTGCCGGTCGATGATCACGAACTGGTTGGCTGTCACTTTGAGCCATCTTCCTTTCTCGCCGTCGGGCCACTGCACCCGCACCTCAACCGTCTCCGCCTCACCGACCCCGAAATGGATCCAGCCCATCTGACCGCCGGCGTGGCCGCCGCCAACGGTCAGCTCGCGTTGTACCACCCGGTTCCCGATCCTCACCTCGAT
The DNA here is from genome assembly GCA_035462285.1 of Acidimicrobiia bacterium. GTDB lineage: Bacteria > Actinomycetota > Acidimicrobiia > Spongiisociales > ZC4RG35 > JARDZU01. The sequence goes on along the minus strand of DATHUL010000239.1, from coordinate 2,913 downwards.
CCAGGCACCGACCGCATCGGGGTTGGGGGCGGGTTGCCGCAGCCGCAACTGCACCCAGTCCCCCATGGCGACCGGCCGGCCCGCATCTCCCCACCCGACGTTGCGCCACAACTCGACCTCGACCCGGCGGTTGACCTCGACCAGGTCGAGCATCCCGTCCAGGTTGAGATCGACCAGGGCGGCCCCGCGGGCCCTGGCGAAGTTGACGAGCCCGGCCGCCTCGGCTCCCTCGGTGAAGGTTCCGTCCGGGTTGCCGAGCAGGAGGTTGCTCGGGTCCTGCGAGGCGAAGTCGGGCTGGGCCTCGACGTTGCCCTTGGAGATGTAGAGGTCGATCAGCCCGTCGTTGTTCACGTCCCCGAACTCTGGGTGCCACGCGGTGGAAGGGCTGACCACATCGCCGGCGTAAGGGCGGTGAGCGGTCACCCCCCGGGCGAAGGCAATGTCGACGTACTCGGGGCGTGACCTGTCGCCGGCCAGGGTCTGCAGCTTGTTGTCGGACTGGCTGGTCAGGAACACCTCGGGCAGCCCGTCCCCGGTCAGGTCATGACTGGCGATGCCCATCCCCCAGATCTGCATCGACTGCCATCCCTCCTCGTGTGTGTAGAGACGGGGTGGGTTCCCGGGCTCCACCCGCCAGAGCTGCTCCTCTCCGTCCCGGTAGTAGTGCCGGTCGTTGGCGGTTCGAAGGTCGCGGCGCCCGGATCGGTCCCAGTCGCTGAACAGGACCGACAGGGTGCACCACCCGGGGCTGAGAGGTTGAGGTGCGCCGTAGACCGAGCCGACCGGACGGAACAGATAGTTGTCCGAGCATGAGCCGGTCTGGGCCCCGTCCCGGTCGAGCTCGACGTAGTTGCCGAATACGAGGGAGGGCAGGCCCGCCCCCGGCTCCCAGGTGGCGCTGAAGGCGGTGGTCCATTCCTCGCCGCCGTCGATCGACCAGGTCTCATTGGCCGGTTCGAACCGGCAGTCCCCCAGACCCCGGAGCATCACGTTCTCACCGAGGCGGAGCACGGCCAGATCGGTGTGACCGTCGCTGTCGACATCGATCGGGTAGGCGCCGGTGATCCCGGTCAGGTCGGTCGTCTCGGAGGGAAGCGGGGTGAACTCGATATTGCCGGCTGTGCTGCTCACGTTTCGGTACAAGGCGGCCGGGTTCGCCCCCCCGGCGAAGAAGAGATCGGGGCGGGAGTCCGAGTCGCAATCCAGGACCGCGACCCCGCCCCCGACGAAGAAGTTGAACTCCCCGTCGTAGACGTGGTCGATACCGGCGGCCGCAGCCTCTTCGACGAAAATGGGCGGTGGTGAGGCGGTGTCGGGGAGGTCCGGGGCAAAGAGGGCGAGGGCGCCCATCATCAGGGCGCCGGTGAGCAGGAGCCCCGAAGCGAGACCGGCACCGAGCCAGAGGGGGGCATGACCGTTGCCCGCAGGCTCGGTCATGACCTGACCGGCCTCGTTTGCCCGCCTCGCCGGGCAGGGACACAATGTCTCATGGTCCGATTTTGTCGAGTGACGAGAGGTATGCGGTGACTGATCCGGTCAGGTGGGGCGTGCTCGGCTGTGCCGACATCGCGGTCAAGAAGGTGATACCGGCGATGATGCGGTCGGAGCTGAGCCCGGTGCGTGCCATCGCCTCCCGCAGCGCGGAGAAGGCCCGTGACACGGCTGCGGCCCTGGGCATCCCGACCTCCCATGGCAGCTATGAGGAGTTGCTGGCCGATCCCGCCATCGAGGCGGTGTACATCCCCCTCCCCAATCACCTGCATGCCGAATGGGCCATCGCCGCGGCCGAGGCGGGCAAGCACGTCTTGTGCGAGAAGCCGATGGCGACCACCAGCGCCGATGCGATGCGGATGATCGAGGCGGCGGAGCGGGTCGGCGTCAAGTTGATGGAAGCCTTCATGTACCGGCTCCATCCGCTCTGGGTCGAGCTGCGCCGGCTTCTCGACGAAGGAGTCGTCGGAGAGCTCCTCTCGGTCCAGTCCTCCTTCTCCTACTACAACGACGACCCCGGTGACATCCGCAACCAGGTCGATGCCGGGGGAGGGGCGTTGTACGACGTCGGGTGCTACCCGGTCAACGTGGCCCGCATGCTGTTCGGCTCCGAGCCGACCGACGTCCTCGCCTCCATCCGGCGCGATCCGGTCGGCGGCACCGACGTTCTCACCTCGGTGATCCTCGATTTCGACGGGCGTCATGCCGGCTTCACCTGCTCCACCAGGCTCGAGGACGACCAGCGGGTGCAGATCCTGGGGACGAGGGGACGGCTCCTCGTCGAGATCCCCTTCAACATCCCTCCCGACATCCCGACCCGTCTTCTGGTCATCTCCGGCGGGGAACCGCCGGTGTCGCCCGACATCGTGGTTCATGAAGTGGCGGCGGCGGACCAATACGGGGTGCAGGCCGACGCATTCTCCCGGGCGATCAGGGAGGGGTCAGAGGTACCTACCCCGCCCCGTGACGCGGTGGCCAATCTCGAGGTCATCGAGAGGATCTTCGCCGACGCCGCGGCACGCAGCTGAATCGGCCGGGCAGCCCTCGGGTCAGGCACCGCTCTCGCCTTCGGCCGGCCGGGTTCCCACCGAGCGGACCCCCGCGGCGGCGGGATCGGCGATCACCTCGGAGAAGGCCAGCTCGGCCGCACCGGTGAGGAGTGCGTCCGATCCGAGAGCGCTGCTGGTGATCTCGACCATGTCGCCGGGGGCACCGAGGGCCCCGAACCGGGCACCTTTGTGAACCGTTTCCTCCAGGAACGGGTACAGAGGGTGATAGAAGCCACCCAGGACCACCAGCTCCGGGTTGAAGACATTGATCAGGTTGCCGATGCCGAGACCGAGCCAGCGGCCGATCTCGGCGATGGCCTCCAACGCGACCTCATCACCAGCCTTGGCCCGGTCCAGCACCGTCTCCACCAAT
>DATHUL010000238.1:0-7073 GCA_035462285.1 Acidimicrobiia bacterium | reverse complement strand
CCCAGGGCGAAGGCGACCGAGGTCAGCAGAACGAGACCTTGGGGGATCATCGCCACCCCGGCGGCAACCGCCCCGCCCAGACCGTCGACGAAGGTCCGGCCGCCTCGGAGCGAGCTCCAGACGAGTAGCGCCCCCATCGGCACCACCGCCCAGATGACAACCCCGAGGATCCAGTTGATCCCGTCGCGCAGCTCGGAGCGGACCAGGGTGAACCGTTTGGCGGCCTGGGCCAGCTTGGCCGCATAGGAGTCCCCTCCGACGTGGGTGGCCCGGTATCGGCCGGAGCCGGCGGCCACGAAGCTGCCGGAGAGACAGCGGTCCTCGGATCGTTTCGCCACCGGGTCGGACTCGCCGGTGAGCAGCGACTCGTCGATCTCCAAGCCGTTGGCTGACACCACCACCCCGTCCACGACGAGCTGGTCGCCGGGACGGAGCTCGATCAGGTCGTCGACCACCACCTGGTCGACGTCCTGTTCGGTGAGCCGGCCCGAGCGCATCACCCTCACACTGGGAGCGGCGAGCAGCTCGAGTCGGTCCAGGGTCCGCTTGGCCCGCAGCTCCTGGATGATCCCGATCGCCGAGTTGGTGACCAGAACGATCCCGAACAGGGCGTCACGGGGCTCACGGAGCACGACCAGCACGATGACGAGGAGAGCGCCGAGCAGGATGTAGAACCGGGTCACCTCAGTGGCGCGGACGATCTCGCCGGTGGTCCGGCTCGGTCGCTCCTGCACCTGGTTGACCAGCCCCGCCTCGATGCGCCGGCGCACCTCGGTCTCGGTGAGCCCTCCCTCAGGCGAGGCCAACTCGGGGCCCGTCATCCCGGTTCAGCTTACGGTGGTCGAGCCGCCCGCCCCTACTCGGCCCGGGTGGGCATGGTGAGGACGAAGACACTCAGGTCGCCGTCCCGGCAATAGCGCAGATCTCCTCCCATCAGGTGGGCCAGCTGACGGGAGATGGAGAGACCGAGACCCATCGAGGCGGTGACCCCGGGGGCGTCGTGAGCTCTCCGGTAGGGCTCGAAGATCCGGTCGTGCTCCTCTTCGATCACACCGGCCCCGTCGTCCTCGACCCTGACGAAGACCGACTCCCCGTCCCCGCCGACCCGGACCGAGATCCGCTCCCCTCCGTAGCGGAGGGCGTTGGAGACCAGGTTGCGAAGGATCTGGCGGACCCGGGCCGGATCTCCGGTGGTGATCGCAGAGCCACCGTCGAAGTCGATGGTGGCGACCACGTCGCTGCCCCAGGCCTCGAGCACCTGAGCCGCCTGGGCGCGCAGGTCGACCCTGACCTCGGCCACCACCAAGGTTCCCGCCTCCGACTTGGCGGCGACGAGGAGGTCGTCGACGATGTTGGTCAGGTCCATCCCCTGCTCGGCGACGAGCCGGATCATCTCAGCTCTCGATGCCGGGTCGAGGGTCTCGGCGTCGTCCCGCAGCACCTGGGCGAAGCCGACCACCCCGGCCAACGGGGTGCGCAGCTCGTGGGCGATGGTGGCGATCAGCTCGTCCTTCGACTCGAGCAGGTCCCTGAGCTTGGACTCGGCCTCCCGTTGTCGTTCCCGGGCCCGGAGAGCCGCAATGCCGTAGGCGAGGTCGTCGGCGAAGCGTTGCAGCACCTTCACCCCACGCTCATCGAAGGCGCCGGCCTGGCGGTCGTAGACGGTGAGGACCCCCGCCACCTCGTCCCCGTAGAACATGGGGACTGCGACCAGGGAAAGAAACCCGCTCTGATGGGGGATGAGATGCCAGCTGAGGTCATGATTGATGGAGGTGTCGAGCACCGTGTACGGCTCCCGGTTCCTGATCGCACTTCCGGTCGGCCCCCGCCCCAGACCGTCGTCTCCCCAGGTGAGGTCCAGCTTCTCCACATAGCCGTGGCCCTCGCCCCATTGGGCCTGGGCCTCGACCTGCTTGGCGTCGCCGTCCCGGGCATAGCCGACCCAGGCCAGGGCGTATCCCCCGGCCTCCACCACGATCCGGCACACGTCGCGGAGCAGTTCCTTTTCGTCCTGGGCCCGGATCAGGGCGTCGTGACACTCCGAGACTGCTTGCAGCACCCGGTTGACCCGGCGCAGCTCCGATCCGATTCGTTTCCGCTCCAGGGCGTTCTCGAACACGTCCTGGAGGACGATCAGACCGGCCAGGTCCTCACCGGGCCAGGCCGGCTTGTCCGGGTCCTTCGATTCGATCCCGGCGAACCCGATGGTGCGTCCCGAGGCACGAAGCGGTATCAGGACCAGCGCGGCGACATCCTGGGCCCGCAGCAGCAGACAGTCCGGTATCGCCTCGTCGGGCACCGGCCCGCGTGTCCTCACCTCGATGATGTTGGGGGCATCGAGGAGTTGTCGGATCCAGGGAAGGGCGGTGAGACCGAGCGCGGCCACCGCTCCCGCACTGCCGTCCTTGGGCGACTGGCTGTGCATCGAGAACGAGCCCGGCTCGTTCTCGCAGAAGAGATAGACCACGCTCGCATCGCAGAAAGCGGCCAGCTCGTCGATGGCGGCTGCGCATGCCTGGTCGATGGCAGCGGAGTCAGGGCTGTTGAGCCGGGAGGAGATGCTGGTGGTGAGCTCGTCGATGGCGACCATCTGCTCGAGGCGGCTCTGTGTTGCCAGTCGGTCGGCCACCTCCCGCATCACCAACAGGACATAGGTGGTGTCGTTCAGGCTCAGCTTGCCCACCGAGGCGTCGATAGGGAGGGTCACACCGTCGGAGGTGACGAAGTAGGTCTCGAGCTCAGGGCCGGTCTCGTCACCGCTTTCGAGGAACCTCTCCCGATTTTCGTTGTACTCCTCGCGCTGCTCGGGACGGATCAACCCACTAAGGGGACGTCCGATCAGATCCGAGGCGCGGTACCCGAGGAGATGGGCGGCACTCTTGCTCACCCTGACGATGTCGCCATCGACATCGGTGACGATCATCGGGTCGGGCACGGCATCGAGCAGGAGACCTATGTCACTCGTGGCCATGCCCGCGAACTCGCGGAGAGATGTCACACGTATATGTCGGTCTGCCGCCCATTTCGCTTGAGGAAACCCAGTATTTGCCAGGGGTCGGGGCAGGTGACCTGTGGGTCCTGCCGCGCTAGCGGGGGCGGCGGACCAGGGTGAGCTCGAACACACCCGGCACGTGCCATTCCTTGGAGAACATGACCACGTCGCCGACCGTGGAGTAGTCGACCTGGGTGATCTGGAGGAGGGGTTTCCCCTCGTCGATGCCGAGCACTTGGCGGTGGCGGGATCCGGACAGGACCGGGACCAGGATCGCCTCCCCGTGGGCGACCGGGTAGCCCAGCTCACCGAACAGGGCGAAGAGGGACCCGGAGAGACGGTCGTGGTCGATGTCTTCGACGATGCGATGCGGGATCACTGCGGTGGAATAGATGACCGGGCGCCCGTCGGCGGCATGGACCCGCTCCAACCGGAGCACGCCCTCCGAGGTGTTGATCCGCAACCGCTCCGCCTCGTCCGGGCTCGGCTTGTCGGTCTTGACCTCGAGCAGCCGGCAGTCGACCTCGAAGCCGGCCTGGCTGATCAGCTCGGTGTAGCTCAGGTTGCGCTCCAGACTGTGTCTGACCCGAGGGCGGAACTTGACGAAAGTGCCCGAGCCGTGGGCCCGGGACAGATACCCCTCCTCGACCAGCCCCCGCACCGCCTCCCGGATGGTGGCCCGGGAAACCCCGTGCTGCTCGCACAACTCCGGCTCGGCGGGGAGCTTGGAGCCGAGCGGCATCGACCCGTCGAGGATCTGGTCGAGGATCCGGTCCCGCACCGTGTCGGCGAGGAGCTTGCGGGGCTGGGATATCGAGACGCTCACTGCGCCCCCGAGCGGTTGGCCCGCCTCCGGTTCACCAGTGAGGCCACCACCAGCATGGTCACCGAGAAGGCGAGCAGGGTGGACGCGGTGGCGTTTATCACCGGCGAAACCCCCCTTCGGATCGAGGCGAACAGGAAGATGGGAAGGGTCTGCTCCTGGCCCCGGGTGAAGAAGGCGATGATGAAGTCGTCGAAGCTGAAGGTGAAGGCGAGGAGAAACCCGGCGACGATGGCGGGGGCGAGCAGCGGGATGGTCACGGTGAACAGAGTCCTGACCGGGGGAGCGTACAGGTCGGCCGACGCCTCGATCACCTGAGGGTCGAGGGAGGCGAGCCGGGTCCGGACCAGGATGGCGACGATGGCCGAGCCGAACACCGAATGCCCGGCGACCACCGAGAAGAAGCCGAGACCGAGTCTGAAGTCGCTGCGAGGGAACAGGTAGTCGATCCAGTCGTTGAGCCAGCCGGTGGCGGACACGACGAAGATGAGAAGCGAGAGACCGAGCACGATCCCGGGGACGACAATGGCGAAGTTCATCATGGTGTTGAAGGCCCGGCGCAGCCACCGGGGCAGTGAGGGCATGGCGATCGCCGCCGCGGTGCCCAGCACCGTCGAGATCAGCCCGGCGGTGAGGGCGATCGAGATCGAGGTGCGGAATGCCCGCACCACGAACGGGTCGGTCCAGGCGGTGACGTACCACTGGAAGGAGAACCCGGTCAGCTCGGCCACGTGACGGCCGGAATTGAACGAGAACACCACCACCACCAGGATGGGGAGGAACAAGAAGGCGTATATCGCCATCCCGTAGGTGCGAAGCGCCCGATCGATCCAAAGGCTGCGGGTGCGGTCGGTCACAGCAGCCTCGTCCCCCTCCCCTGGGCCACGATCCGCTTCGTCATCCGGGTGTAGACGACGATGAGGACCATGATCACCGCGATGAAGGCCACCGCCACCGCCGCCCCGAACGGCCAGTTGCGGGATTGGAAGAAGAGGTCGGCCAGGGCGTTGCCCAGGAAATAGGTCTGGCCCCCGCCCAGCAGCACCGGGATCAGGTACTCCCCCAGCACCGGCACGAACACCAGCAGCACACCCGCCACCACACCGGGGGCGGAGAGGGGCAGTGTGACCTGGCGGAAAGTGGCCCACGGGCCCGCGCCCAGGTCCTTGGAGGCGTGACGCAGCGACACGTCGACCCGCTCCAGCGAGACGTAGATGGGCAGCACCATCAGGGGCAGGTAGTTGTAGACGATGCCCAACAGCACGGCGAAGGTGGTGTTGAGCAACCGCACGTTGCCGATCCCGATCCGTTCCAGCACCTCGGGGAGACCCCGGTTGCCGAGCAGGAACACCCAGGCATAGGTGCGGATGAGAAAGCTGGTCCAGAACGGGATCACCACCAGGGCGAGGAGCAGGGTCTTGTTCCGCCCGCCCCGGGTGGCCATGAAGTAGGCCATCGGGTAGGCAACGATGACACAGAGCAAGGTGCCGATCAGACCGAGCCGGACCGTGTTGAGGAACGGTGTCAGCCTGGTGCCGAGCCCGGCGAACTGGTCGAGTGTGAGCGCCGCCTGGTAGCCGCCGTTGGGCGCCCGCCGACCCAGCGAGAAGACGACCAGGACCGCCATCGGGGCGGCGAGGAACAGGGCGTACCAGACCAGCCCCGGGCTGGCCAGGAAGGCGAGAAGCCGGCGAAGCCGTCGATCGGGAGGGGGCCCGGCCGGCTCGGGCCGGGCCCCCTCCTCGATTTTGTCGGTCAGGACCGGTGTGGTCATCGGGTCAGGACGAGGCCTTCACCCTGGCCCACATCTCGGCCCTGGCCTCGCTGTTGTAGGCCTCGGCCGACGACAGGGTCATCCGGCTGATCGCCTCCTGGTCGGGGTAGATCACCGGGTTGTTGGCCACCTCGTCGGAGAGAAGCGGGGTCACATCCGGGTTGGCATGGGGGAACAGGCTGAACTCGGTGTCGGCCGCCGAGTTCTCGGGACGGAGGATGAACTCCATGAATGCATTGGCCGCGGCGAGATGGGGGGCGTCGGCCGCGATCGACCAGTTGTCCACCCACAGCTCTCCCCCGTCGTCGGGGATGACGTAGACGTAGTCGGGATTGTCCCGCACCACCTGCACCCCGTCGCCGGTCCAGGCCATCGAGGCCCAGGTGTCGCCGTTTCGCAGCGGTGGCTGCACGTCGGAGCTGATCGCCCAGACATGCGGCTTCAGCTCGGTGAGCATCGCCTCGATCTCGGCCAGCTCGTCCTCGTCGGTGGTGTTGAGGTCGTATCCCATCGCCACCGCCGCCGATCCGATCGTGGAGATCTGGTGATCGACGATCAGGGTCCGGTTGTCCAGGTCGTCGGCGGCCCTGGCGAAGAAGTCCGTCCAGCTGGTCACCGGGTCACCGGCCTCGGGGCCGTAGATGATCCCGGTCGTCCCCCAGTTCTTGGGGATGGTGTAGACGTTGCCCGGGTCGAAGTCCTGGTCGACGAACAGCTCGTTCCAGTCGGACAGGTCGGGGTTGCCCATGGCCTCGTAGTCCAGCTCCTGGAGCAGCCCGTCCTCGATCCACCCGGGAACGGCGTAATGGGTCGGCATCAGGATGTCGATCCCCGAGTCGCCGGCCCGTAACAGCGCCTCCATCTCCTCGGTGGAGCCGTAGACGTTGATGCTGACCGCCACCCCGGTCTGCTCGGTGAAGGCGTCGATGGTCGCCTGGTCGTGATAGTTGGGCCAGGTGGCGATGACCAGGGTGTCGCCCAGACCGGCCGGCCCGTCGTCGCCTCCGATGATGGTCCCATCCGACCCGGCGGTGGTGTCGGCCCCCCCGTCGCTGTCCGGGGCACAGGCGGTGAGCAGCATGCCCGCCACCAGCACCAGGACGGTCCAGAGCCGGGCCGTTCCTCCCTTGTTATTCCTCATGCTCGTTTCTCTCTCCTTCCTCCGGGGCTTGGGCCCCTCCGTTTTCTTCGCTTGCTGTGAGACCTGAATCAGAGATGACCCGAGCCGCCTCCCGGGGCCAGGACACGAGGACCCGGTCGTCGGGGACAACGGCCCGGATCCGGTCGGGGGCGGAGCGAGGCACGTTGACCTCCACCGAGCCCAGCCCCTCGACGTCGACCCGGTAGATGAGATGACCGCCCAGGAACGAGCGGTGGATCACCGTCCCGGAGAGGCTGACCCCTCCTGGCTCGGGCGTCGCGGCTCCCGGCTCGACGATGGATATCCGCTCCGGGCGGACCGTGATGGCCACCGCCGACCCGTT
>DATHUL010000237.1:0-3506 GCA_035462285.1 Acidimicrobiia bacterium | reverse complement strand
CTCGGTGACCATTCTCGACCGCACCGTGCTTCGTGCCGCTCTGGCCTGGATCCAGGTCTCGCTCGACCCGGAGCGGATGACTCGAAGCGACCTCTTCGAGATAGTCCGGCGCCCGGGGCGGGGGATCACCCGGTTGTTCGTGGAACTGATCGGGCGACGTCGCGGCCCGTTCTCGTTGCAGGACATCGCGGCTCTGGGCGAGGCCCTCGACGGGCGGCGTGCCGAACGGTGGGAGGAGCTGTGCGACGACATCCTCCACGTCTCCGGGGCGACGTCCTCGACTCCGCAGCTTCTCGACGTGCTGACCACACACATCGGCCTGGATCGAGCCGCAGCGGCGCTGGACGCGGGCAGGACCAGGGCCGACCGAGCCGCACAGGGTGACGACCTCACCGCCCTGCGCCGGGTGGCGGCGCTCGGACCGGGGCCGGCCCGGTTCGAAGGCTGGCTGCGGGAGCAGCTGGGCGCTCCGATGACGCCGACCGGGGTCACCCTGTCCACGGTGCATCGGGTCAAGGGTCTGGAATGGGACCACATCATGGTCTTCGGCGCCGATCGGGGGACGATGCCCCACGAGTTGTCCGACGACCTAGAGGAGGAGCGTCGGGTGTTCCATGTCGCCATGACCAGGGGCCGGGTCTCGGTGACCATCCTCGCCGACCAGGCCAGACCGTCCCGGTTTCTCGCCGAGTTGGAGGGCACCGCCCCGATCGAGGCGGAGCCGGCGCCGGTGCGCACCGACCTTTCGCCCAGCCGAGTCCCAACCGACGCCATCTTCGTGGAGGTGGGCGACGAGGTCATCTCGAGTGGGGGCCAGGCGGGGAGAGTCGACGAGATACTCACCACCGGGGTCCTGATCGCGGCGGAGACCGGCGCGGTCATGGCGGTGCCCTGGGGGGAGAGGGTGACCAAGGCCTCGGTCTCGGGTCGACTGACCCCGGGCGGATCCCCCGCCGACCCGCACCTGATCGAGCGGCTCAGGGCCTGGCGGCTGGATCAGGCCAGGACGCAGGGGGTTCCCGCCTACGTGGTGTTCAACGACCGGACACTGGAGGCAATCGCAGCCCTCCGTCCCAGCACGGAGACCGGGCTGCTCGAGGTCCCCGGCATCGGTCCGGCCAAACTCGACGCATACGGTGACCAGCTCCTCGACCTATTGGGGAGTGAGTAGACGTCTGTTGGTGTCGCTACCGCCCCCCGATCGGGGAGGCGACCCCGCTGGTAGCGTCCCGGGCCCTGTCGAGACCCGGAGAGACCATGACCATCGAGGATCGCGCCATCGACCCGGCACGGCCCTTTGCCGCCGAGCACGTCCGCCAATACCTCGAGTGCAACGGGGCATCGGTCGACCATCCCGCCGCCGGGCATCTGATCCTTCTCTACACCACCGGGCGAGTCTCGGGTCAGATCAGACGCACCCCGCTCCGCTTCTTCGAAGTAGGCGACGACCTGGTGGTGGCCGCCTCCTACGGTGGGGCACCGGAGCATCCCGACTGGTATCTGAATCTGCTCGCCGACCCTCAGGTATGGGTCCGACATGACGCCGATCTCTACCCGGCGACCGCGGTCGCGCTCGACGGCGACGAGCGGGACCGGCTCTGGGACGCCGTGGTGGTGAGCCAGGCCCCGCAGTTCGCCGACTACCAGGCGAAGACGCCGCGGGTCATCCCGTTGGTCCGGCTGGTCGCCACCGACTGACCGGTGGCCTCCGCTCAGCCGAGGACCCGGTTGGCCTCGGTGAGCAGGTCGTCGATGTCGGTGCCGGACTCCTCGGCGAGGAGACGGCGGATCCCGGGGGAGACCTTGTCGAGAACCGTCGTCATCTTGCTCAGCACCGAGCGCTGGGCCTTCATCCGGGCCGCTTCGTCGGCCGGTGTCACCATGTCGTCGACGATCGACCCGTGAGCCCGTGACGCCACCAACGGATCGGTGAGCCCCCGAACCCAGACCAGGGATCGCCGGCCCGGGCCCCGACCCTCGGTTATCGGCTCCACCGCGGTCACCTCGTCGGAGCGCACGTATGCCCCGTAGCCCAACGCCACCAGCTGACCGGTCTGCACGCGCATGTGACCTCCTAGTCGGTTGGACAGTACCGGGGAGGGCCAGCCCCGGAACGAAATCGAACCGTCTTTGGGCGGGCCCCTGGTTGAATCGGCCCTCGTGTTCACCCCGATCCGCACCGACCGTCTCCTGATCCGGCCCTTCCTCCCCGAGGACGCGGCCGGTCTGGCGGCGCGGCGCAACGACCCGGAGGTGGCCCGACTCCAGACCTGGGAGCTCCCCTACTCGTTGGAGAGGGCGGAAGAGGTCGTCTCCGGGCTGGTGGGCATGGACGGGCCGGTCAGCGAGGAATGGTGGATGGCGGCGGTGGCCGACGCCGGGAGCGGCCAGGTGCTCGGCGATCTGGCCCTCCATCTCACCTGGCAGGGCCGCAGCGCCGAAGTGGGCTACACCCTGGCCCGCGAGCACTGGGGCAAGGGCTATGCCACCGAAGCCGTGGACGCCCTGATCGAGTACCTGTTCCAGGTGCTTGGCGTGACCCGGGTCTCCGGCATGCTCCATCCCGACAATGTCGCCTCGGCCATGGTCCTGGAACGTGCCGGGCTCCTCTTCGAAGGGCACACCCGGTCGTCGTTCTGGGTCGGCGACGAGGTCTCCGACGACTGGATCTACGGCATGACCCGCACCGACTGGGAGACGTGGCGGGACCGTCCCCGGCAACCGCCCGAGACGGTCAGCCTGGTCGAGGTGACCACCGGGAACGAGGGGATGGTGGCCAAGCTGGCCACGCACAAGACCCAGGAGGCCTTTGTCGCCCCGATGTGCTGGTCATTCGCCGACGCCCTGTTCCCCGAGGTGGTCGACGGGGCCCCGGTCGTCCCCTGGATGCGGGCGGTGGTGGCAGACGATGAGATCGCCGGATTCGTCATGCTTGCCCTTCGCACCGATCATCATCCCGAGCCGTTCCTGTGGCGTCTCCTCATCGACCGACGACACCAGCGTCGTGGCATCGGGGGGCGCGCCCTCGATCTCGTCTCCGAAGAGTGTCGCTCGATGGGGGACAGCACCCTTCTCACCAGTAGGGTCGAAGGCAAGGGCTCGCCCCGGCCCTACTATCTCCGACACGGTTTCGAGCCGACCGGCAAGATCGTCGACGAGGAGACCGAGGCCCGGAAGCAGCTGTGACGGTCCTGCCCGGATCGTCGCCCCGGTAGGATTGGGACGGCCTGCGGAGAGGTGGAATCGTGGTGCAGACACTCGAATCTGGACGTGAGGCGATTTCGCGCCGAGCCTGGAAGGAGGCATGGGAGACCCTGGTCGAAGTCGACCGGGAAGCCAGCCTCTCACCGCAGGATCTCGAGCTCATGGCCGATGCCGCCTGGTGGGCCGGTCACCCCGACGACGCTTTGGATGCCCTGGAGCGGGCTTACATCGGCTATCTCGAAGCCGACATGGTCGTCGAGGCGGCCAGCGTCGCCGTCCTCCTCGCCTATTTCGCCATGCGG
>DATHUL010000236.1:0-14726 GCA_035462285.1 Acidimicrobiia bacterium | reverse complement strand
ACTCGGCATAGATGTGCGGGACTCCGTCGGCGTCACGGACGACGTCGACCCCAGCGTCGAGGCCGGCCACCTCGAGCTCGCCGGCGACCTGAGGGAAGGGGCGTCTGATCAGGACGAGAAGGAGCATCGTGATCGCGGCGGCGAGCACGAGCGCTCCGAGCAGGATTCGCCGCACCCATCGCATCGTGGGGAGCCTATGCCGATTCCCTCAACGGCAGTCACGGCATCTAGCGTCGCCGGATGCGCACCAGGTTGGCCGGGCTTCTCGGGGTGTTGTTGACCATCACGGCATGCAGCGGTGGAGCCGAGATCGTCACTTCGACGTCGACGACCCCCTCTGCGACCAGCACCACCGCGACGCTGACCATGACATCCACCCCGGCGCCGACGACGACCGTTGCCGTCACCACGACCACGGCATTCCCGATCGACGTGACCGTGTCGACCGGCGAGGTGGCCGGGCCGGGCCGTTTCGGCTTCGAACTCGGGGAGCAGGTGTCGGTCTGGGTGCTTTCCGACATCGACGACGAGATCCATGTTCACGGTTATGACCGGTACTTCGAAGCCCTGGCCGGGGTGCCGGTCGAGGTCGTCCTCACCGCCGACGTCCCCGGGATCTTCGAGGTGGAGCTGGAGTCGAGCCACATCCCCCTCTTCGAGCTCGAGGTGACTCCGTGAGAAGGTTCGAGCAAGCAAACGTAATGCAGTGCGTGACATATCCGTGACGCCCTGCATTAGGAACGCGGTGCCACGGCTTGGATTCGTTGCCCTGCTCGCCGCCCTGGTCGTGGTCGGGTCGCCCGGGGTGGCCGTGGCCCACGGGATCGGGGGGAGGTTGGACTTGCCGGTACCGGTCAGCTACTTCGTGGTCGGGGCGGGGCTCGTCCTCGTGATCAGCTTCGTCGCCCTGGCCGTGCTCTGGCCCGAGCCCCGGCTCCAGGACGGGCCCCGGCACGAGCCGGCCCGGCTGGTGGTTCGCCGCGGCTGGGCCCTGCCCACCCTGGGGGTGATCGGTCTTCTCCTCGTCATCGGGCAACTCCTTCCACCGTTGCTCGGTGCGGAGACCGTGTCTGCCCGTCCCACCCTGGCCCCGGTCCTGGTCTGGGTGGTGTTCTGGCTGGTGGTCCCCTTCGCCGGCGCGGTGGTCGGCGACCTGTACACCGACCTCAACCCCTGGCGCTCCCTGGGCCGTGCCCTTCGGGTGGGTCGGGGGGAGCGGGTCTGGCTCCTCGACCGACTCGGGATCTGGCCCGCTGCCGTCATCTTCGTGGCCTTCGTCTGGTTGGAGCTGGTCAGCCCCGACTCGGGTGATCCCGTCACACTCGGAACGGCGGCGCTGGTCTACACCCTGTCCCTGATGGCGGCGATGGCCTATGCGGGTCGGGAGACCGGGCTGGCCGTCTTCGACCTGTTCACCCCGTACAACCGGCTCATCTCCTCGATCTCGCCCATCGGGAGACGGGCCGACGGGCGACTGCTCTGGCGGGGATGGCTGCGGGCGCTCACCGTCGTCCCCGAGTGGCGGGGCCTTCCCGCCTTCGTGGTTGTTGCGATCGGCACCGTCAGCTACGACGGGGCTTCGGCAACCCAGGGCTTTCGGGACCTGCTCGGGGAGTTCGGGCAGACCCTGGTCGGGGAGACGGTGCTCCTCCTCGGCTCGATCCTGGCCATCGGCCTCGCCTACCGGCTGGCCTCATGGGCGGCGGCCCGGATGGTGGGTGGGGGATGGACCGCATCGAAGGTGGCGATCCGATTCGCCCACACCCTGGTCCCGATCGCCCTGGCCTACGCCGTGGCCCACTATCTGACCCTGATCATTTTCGAGGGCCAGCAGCTCATCGCCGCCGTGTCCGACCCCTTCGGGTTGGGGTGGAACCTGTTCGGGACCGCCGACCGCACCATCGATTTCTTCATCACCGCTTCCGAGCCGGTCTGGTACGCCCAGGTGGCCGTGATCGTGGTCGGCCATGTCCTCGGCGTGGTGCTGGCCCACGACCGGGCGCTGGGGGATTTCGGGACCGAGGCGGTGCGCTCCCAGTACGCCATGCTTCTCCTTATGGTTGCCCTGACCACATTGGGCCTACTGATCCTGGCGGGATGATGTTGACCTTCGCTCACTACTGGGGCATCGACGAAGTCGGGGTGTTCTTGATCCCTGCCCTACTGGCAGTCGTCGCCCTGCGCTGGGCGGAACGGAAGGCAAAGAGGGCGGCGGCGGAGAAGGAAGACCTGACCTCGGCCGAGGAGGGTCGCGATGTCCACTGAGGGACACGAAGTGGTGGCGCCGCTCGTCCCCGGGACGACCCTGCCCGTGGTCGGGTCGGGCCGATCGCGTCTCGCCGCCTATTTCGCCCTGACCAAGCCCCGGATCATCGAGCTGCTGCTGATCACCACCGTGCCTGCCATGGTGCTGGCCGCCGGTCGCTGGCCCGGAACCTGGCCCGTGGTCGCCACGCTCATCGGTGGCTCCCTGTCCGCCGGGGGGGCGAATGCACTCAACAACTACCTGGACCGGGACATCGACCAGATCATGAGACGGACCAGGTCGCGGCCCCTGGCCCGAGACGAGGTGGCGCCGGGCAAGGCACTGGTCTTCGGCATCGTCCTCGGCGTCGCCGGTTTCGCCTGGCTCTGGGCGACCACCAACCTGGTTGCGGCCCTCGTCTCCACCGCCGCACTTCTCTTCTACGTCTTTGTCTACACCATGCGTCTGAAGCGAACCAGCTCCCAGAACATCGTGATCGGAGGGGCGGCGGGGGCGGCTCCGACCCTGGTCGGCTGGGCCGCAGTCACCGGCACCGTCGACCTTCCGGCATGGGTGCTCTTCCTGGTCGTCTTCTACTGGACGCCCCCCCACTTCTGGGCCCTGGCGATCCGCTACCGGGACGACTACGAGCGGGCCGGGGTCCCGATGCTGCCGGTGGTTGCCGGGGTCGAGGCCACCACCCGCAAGATGCTGCTCTACACCGGTCTCATGGTGGCGGTGAGCCTCCTTCTCGTCCCGGTGGCCGGGATGCGCTGGATCTACCTGGTGGGTGCCATCGCTCTCGGAGGGTGGTTCCTATGGGACACATGGCGTGTGTTCCGACGACCCGAAGAGGCGATGCGTCTGTTCACGACTTCGACGGTGTACCTCTCCGCCCTGTTCGCCGCGGTCATGCTCGACGTGTTGGTCCGATGAGGAGGACGTCGGGCGCGCTGCTCGGGCTGGCCCTCGTCGTCGCCGCCTGCGGCGCCGACCAGGTGACCCCGTTCGCCCTGGTCGCGTCGAGCAACGGGAGCGTCGGAGTCGGGGAGCAAAGGATCCTGTTCGCCCTGGTCGACCCGGAGACCGACCAGTTCCTCGCTGCCCCGGACCGGGAGGCGACGGTGACGATTCGGGACGAGAACGGGTCGCCACTCGACACCTATCCCATGGAGTTCATCTGGACCATCCCCGATGTCCGAGGGCTGTACGCGGCGACAGTGCAAATCCCGGAGGCGGCGACTTACCAGGCCACCATCGACGCCGACGGGATGGGGACCGCCGGCCCGGTCGGCTTCAACGCCTTCGACGATCTGCCCCTGGTCGAGCCCGGGGAAGAGGCGCCGGCCTCGGATACCCGGACCTCGGCCCGGTATCCCGATCTCTCCGTGATCACGTCGGACCCGAACCCCGACCCGGCGATGTACCAGCTGAGTGTGGCCGAGGCGGTGGGCGACGGCACCCCGGCCGTGATCGTCTTCGCCACCCCGGCCTTCTGTGAGTCCCAGACCTGTGGCCCTCTCCTCGATCAGGTCAAAGCCCTGCGCCCCGACTATCCGGGCATCGACTTCGTCCACGTCGAGATCTACCAAGACCTCCAGGTCTCCACCCCCGAGGAGCTGACGGTGGTCCCGGCCGTCTCCGAGTGGGGTCTCCCCTCCGAGCCATGGGTGTTCGTGGTCGACTCGTCCGGGGTGGTGTCGGCCTCCTTCGAAGGCGTCGCCTCCGACGCCGAGCTGGTCGCCGCCATCGAAGCCGTCGCCGGCTGAGGCCCATTCCGTGCGGGTTCACGCGGCTAGAAGTGCGGCAAACCGGCACAGAAAGGTGGTGGGACCACCCCAAACCCCCGAGTTGGTCGCCGGTTTGGAGAGTCCGTATGATGCCAACCCGATGGCTCCGTCCCGCCACCGCCTGGTCCGCCTTGGTGTCCTGCTCGGCGCCGCTCTCCTCCTCGGCGCCTGTTCATTCATCGGAATCGAGGACGCCGCCCTGACCACCTTCGAGCCGGCCGGCCCCTTCGCCAGGCGGATCGACAACCTGTTCTGGCCGGTGTTCTGGATCGCGGTGGCCATCTTCGTGCTGGTGCAGGGGGCGATCCTGGTCGCGGTCTTCATGTTCCGGGACCGCGACGGGGCCAAGGAAGCGAGACAGCTCCATGGCAGCCCCAAGCTCGAGATCGCATGGACGGTGGTGCCGGCGCTGATCCTGGCCGGGGTGGCGGTGCCGACCACCGCCGCGGTGTTCGACCTCACCGGCTGTGACCCCAATGCCATCGAGATCGAGGTGATCGGGCACCAGTGGTGGTTCGAGTACCACTACCCCGATGCTGGGTTCGACACCGCCAATGTGATGGTGATCCCGGCCGGTGAGGAGATATGCGCCGTGATGACCTCCGACGACGTGATCCACAACTTCTGGATACCCGCCCTCAACGGGAAGCGCTATCTGGTCCCGGGCCAGACCACCGAGTTGCGTCTCCAAGCCGACGAGCCCGGTGAGTTCTGGGGACACTGCGCCGAGTTCTGCGGTCTCTCCCATTCGCTGATGCGGGCACGAGTCCATGCTCTGGCCCCGGCCGAGTACGAGGCATGGCTGGAGTCACAGCAGACAGCGGCCGCCCTGCCCGAGGAGGGCACGCCCGAGTTCGACGGCTATCAGGTCTATCTGAACAAGCAGTGCATCCTTTGCCACACCGTTCGCTTCGAAGACGACACCGCCTCCAACATCGTGCCCCCCGAGGCGTTCAACGGCCCCGATCTGACCCACTTCGCCACCAGGAACGTCTTCGCCGGGGCGACCATGCCCGAGGAGGGACAGACCCGGGACGAGGCTCTCAAGGAGTGGTTGGCCGACCCACCCAATGTCAAGCCGGGCAGCTTCATGCCCGACCTCGCTTTGACAGAGCAAGAGATCGACGCTCTGATCGTCTGGCTGGAGAGCCTGGAATGACCGCTACCGCCGAACGACCCACCACCACCATCTTCCGTCGTCCCAGCTCGACGACCGGTCTCTGGTCGTGGGTCACCACCGTGGACCACAAGCGGATCGGGATCATGTACGGCTACGCCGCCTTCAGCTTCTTCATCGTCGGCGGTCTCGAAGCGCTGCTCCTGCGCATCCAGCTCTCCCAGGCCAACGCCGAGTTCCTCACCGCCGGCGCCTACAACGCCCTGTTCACCATGCACGGCACGACCATGATCTTCCTCTTCGTGATGCCGGCAGGGGCGGCCCTGATGAACTACCTGCTCCCTCTCCTGGTCGGGGCCAGGGATGTCGCCTTCCCTCGGCTCAACGCCCTCTCCTGGTGGATCTTCTTCTTCGGGGGGATCTTTCTCTACTCCACGTTCATCTTCGGCACCTCCCTGGCTCCGGTCGGGGTCGACGGAATAGGCGGCATCGACGGCAACCTGGCCCCCGGTGGCGGCCCGGGGAGCTTCAACTTCTTCGCCGACTCACCCGACGCCGGCTGGTTCGGCTACCAACCCAACGCCGGGCCGCTCTACTCGCCGGGGACGGCGATGGACTACTGGGCGCTGGGCCTGCAGATCATCGGTCTCGCCTCTCTGGTGTCGGCGATCAACTTCCTGGTCACCGTGCTCAACCTGAGGGCGAAGGGGATGCGACTCCTCCGGATGCCGGTATTCGCCTGGATGACGACGATCACCTCGTTCCTGCTCCTGTTCTCCCTACCGATCATCGCCGTCGCCCTGTTCATGGTGACCTTCGACCGCCAGTTCGGATCGTTGTTCTTCGCCGCCAGCAACGGGGGCGATCCAATCCTCTGGCAGCACCTGTTCTGGTTGTTCGGGCATCCCGAGGTCTACATCCTCATCCTGCCCGCCATGGGCATCGTCTCGGAGATCCTGCCTACCTTCTCCCGGAAGCCCCTGTTCGGGTACTCGGCTGTCGTCTTCGCCGGCGCCGCCATCGCCTTCCTTGGTTTCGGGGTCTGGGCCCACCACATGTTCTCCTCAGGGATCACCCCGGTCGCCCAGGCCGCCTTCGGCCTGGCCACCATGACCATCGCCATCCCGACCGGGATCAAGATCTTCAACTGGCTGGGCACGATGTGGATGGGCCGGATCCGTCTCGCCACCCCGATGCTCTTCGCCATCGGCTTCGTCGCCATGTTCACCATCGGCGGTCTGTCCGGGGTCACCCACGCCGTCGTCCCTTCCGACTGGCAGCAGACCGACACCTACTACATCGTCGCCCACTTCCATTACGTGATCTTCGGGGGGGCGGTGTTCGGTCTCTTCGGCGGTCTCTACTACTGGTTCCCCAAGCTCAGCGGCAAGGTGATGAACGAGCGGCTGGGCAAACTCCACTTCTGGCTGATGATGATCGGCTTCAACCTCACCTTCGCCCCGATGCATTGGCTCGGCCTGCAGGGGATGGTGCGTCGAACCTGGAAGTACGCCCCGGAGATGGGTCTGCAACCGTGGAACATGGCGGTGACGGTGGGAGCCTTCATCATCGCCCTCTCCGTCCTCGTCTTCATGCTCAACTGGTCGACCAGCCGGCGCCGGGGGCAGCCGTCCGGGCTCGACCCCTGGGACGCCCGCACCATCGAGTGGATGGCGCCCAACCCGACGCCGGAGTACAACTTCGCCGTCCCGCCGGTGGTGACCAGTCTCGACCACTTCTGGCATCTCAAGTACGACGAGGACGTCGAGGGCCGCGCCGTGCGCAAGGACGACGCAGACGAGATCGTGGCCGCCATCGAGCACGAACAGCTCAACCCGGCCTCGCCGATCCATCTGCCCAACCCCTCCTACTTCCCCTTCTTCTTCGCTCTCGGGCTCCCTCTCATGTTCTACGGCGTCATCTACCACACCACGCTCTGGGGCAAGGCGCTGATCGCGGTGGGGTCGATCGTCAGCCTGGCCGCCATCATCGGCTGGGCCATCGAGCCGCTGGAGGAGCCGCACCCCGAGCACGAGGGACACGATCTTCACGAGGAGCACGACGAGCCCGACGAGGTCGGGCAGCCGGAGCAATCCGAGGAGCCGGTCAGCGATGGCTGAGCTGGCTCACGACACCGCGTTCGAGCACGGCCACCCCGAGCACGAGTCGACCGGGGTCGAGAACCGGAAGCTGGGGATGTGGCTCTTCCTCAGCTCCGAGTTCCTCTTCTTCGGCGCCCTCATCACCAACTATCTCCTCTACTCGACCCGGGCCGGGTTCGCCGGGACCTACCCGGCGGAGATCTACGACATACCGTTCACATCGGTCAGCTCCTTCGTGCTCCTGATGAGCTCGTTGACCATGGTTCTGGCCCACAACGCTCAGTCCCGTCACGACCACAACGGGACCAGGACCTGGCTCTTCGCCACCGCCGCCCTGGGATCGGTCTTCCTCGGCGGGCAGGTCTTCGAGTTCACCGAGTTCATCGTCGAGTTCGACATGACCCTGGCCACCAACCCGGCCGCGTCTGCGTTCTACGTCCTCACCGGGTTCCACGGGACCCACGTGGCGATCGGCGTGATCATGCTGCTCTCGCTGTGGGGGATCTCACGTCGCCGGGGCGGGCTCAGCGACTCCCAGGGCCTCAACCTCGAGCTGGTCGGTCTCTACTGGCACTTCGTCGACATCATCTGGATCGTGATCTTCACCGTGGTTTACCTCCTATCGGTGCCCCCGACATGAGCAGTCACGAGCACATCCACCATCCCAGCCCGGCCCAGTACTGGAAGATCGCGGTCGTCCTGGCCGTGCTCACCGCAGTCGAGGTGGCCATGTTCTACATCGACCGTGCCTACGACCTGGGCATGCTCAACGCCCTGCTGTTGGTCATCCTGGCAGTCCTCAAGTTCGTGATCGTGGTCGGCTGGTACATGCACCTGCGATTCGAGAAGTCGACTCTGAGCCGGTTCTTCACCGGCGGTTTCATCCTGGCCGCGGCCCTGTACACGATCGTCCTCACCGCGCTCGGGGTCGTCGCGCTCAGGGGAGGTTGAGATGCTGCCGGCCTGGCACCCCCATTTCGACGTCTGGGTCGTGGTCTTCGTCCTCGCCTATGGCTATTGGTACGCCGACCGGCATCTGCGCCCGGTCCTATCCCCGGATGCGCCGGGTGCGACCAGAGGCCAGAAGTGGCAGTGGTACGGGGCGGTCTTCGCCCTGTGGCTGGTCTCGGGATGGCCGGTCCACGACATCGGAGAGACCTCGCTGTTCACCGTCCACATGGTGGAGCACATGGTGATCGCCCTGGTGGTCCCACCCCTCATGCTCCGCGGTCTCCCCAGGTGGCTCGCAGACCTGACCCTGGGTCATCCCAAGGTGGCCCGTCTCCTTCGACCACTGACCCGACCCGCCACCGCATTCGTCCTCTTCAACGCCACCTTCATCACCATCCACTGGCCGGACCTGGTCGCGCTGATGCTGCGTGGCGGGATTCCGCACCTCCTGGTGCATGGATGGCTGTTCGGAGTCTCCGCCCTGATGTGGATGCCCGTCTTCTCCCCGACCCCGGCCCTCCCGAGGCTCCATCCGTCGGGGCAGATGTTCTACCTGTTCCTCCAGTCTCTGCTCCCCACCATCCCGGCATCGTTTCTGACCTTCAGCTCGGTCGCCATCTACCCGGCGTATGGCGACGCCGCCCTGGCCTACGGGCTGACCGCGGTCGCCGACCAGACCATCGCCGGCGTGATCATGAAGTTGGGCGGCGGGCTCCTCCTCTGGGCGACCATCGCCGTGATCTGGTTCCGCTGGACCCGTCAGGAGCGCGAGTGGGAGCGTCTCGAGGCTGCGCTTCGCGCCCCCTGAGCAGAACGGGCAGGGCACATGGCCGATCCGGATCCCCGATGCGCAGCCGACCGCTGGTCGTCATGATGATGACCCTCGCACTCGCAGCTTGCACCCAGACCTCGGGAACGGCCCGGGGGGTGGTGACATCGGTGAGCGGTACCCTGGCCGAGGTCGATTCGTTCGTGGTGCTGGTCGATGGCGCCGAGTTGGAGTTCGCACCTGTCACCGACGGTGAATACGACTTCCCCCTCTCCCATCTCCGGGAGCACCAGCGAACCGGTGAGCCGGTTCTCGTCGGGTGGGAGATCGTAGGTAGCGTGCGGTACGCACTGACCCTGGCTGACGGGTAGAGGGCGACCGCAACCGAGTACGGAGAAGAGAATGCCGATCGACCTCCCGCCAGGTCATTTCTTCCTACCCGGGCCCACCGAGGTCCACCCTGACGTGCTGTCCGCCCAGACCCGTCCCATGATCGGCCACCGGGGCCGGGCGATTCAGGAACTGCTGGCCACCGTCCAGGCCGGGTTGAAGAAGGTCTTCCTCACCGAGCAACCGGTGATCGTGTCCACTTCGTCGGCCACCGGTCTGATGGAGGCGGCGGTGAGGAACGGAGTGGCCGGGGGGAAAGTCCTCAGCCTGGTCAACGGGGCGTTCTCCTCCAGGTTCTCCGAGATCGCCATGGCATGTGGTCACGAGACCGACGTCTGGGCGGTGGACTGGGGCGGGTTCCACGATCCCGCCGACCTGGACAGGAGACTCGCCGGGGGCGGCTTCGACGCGGTCACCGTCACCCACTCCGAGACCTCCACCGGGGCGCTCCAGGACCTCGAGGCGATCGCCCAGGTGGTCCACCGTCACGAGGGGGTCCTGCTCCTAGTCGACTCGGTGACCGGTGTGGCCGGGGCAGAAGTCCGCACCGATGATTGGGGCCTGGACTTCGTCCTCACCGGGTCGCAGAAGGCGCTGGCCCTGCCTCCCGGCCTCTCCTTCGCGGTGGCATCGTCGGCGATGATCGACCGGTCGGCCCAGGCGACCCACAAGGGCTCTTACTTCGACCTGCTGCCCCTGCTCAAAGCGCTGGCGGGATTCCAGACCCCGTCGACGCCGGCCATCTCCCTGCTCTATGCCCTGGAGGTCCAGTTGGAGAGGATCCTGGAAGAGGGTGTCGAGCAGCGCTGGGCCCGGCACGCTGCGATGCAATCTGCGACCTTCGACTGGGTCGACTCGATGAGGGCCCACGGGGTCGACGTCGGAGTGTTCGCCCCGGCGGGTCATCGTTCCCCCACCGTCACCTGCATCACGCTCCCCGAAGGGACCTCAGGGCCGGACGTGGTCGGGGCGATGCGAGAAAGGGGCTGGGTGATAGGGGGCGGCTATTCGCGGCTCAAGGAGACGACGATCCGGATCGGGCACATGGGAGACCACCGGCTCGACCACCTGACCCAGCTCCTCGATGCCCTGGGCGAGGTCCTCCGGTGAGCGCTCTCTATCGGATCGTCGCCACCGACCGGGTGTCGAAGAAGGGCCTCGCCCCGCTCCGTGAGGATGACCGGTTCGCGGTTACCCGGTTCAAGGACTCCTCGGACCCGGGTTTCGCCGAGGCGCTGGAGAAGGCCGCCGGGCTGATCGTGCGCAGCGCCACCAGGGTCGACGCCGACATCCTCGATCGAGCCCCCGCCCTGCGAGTCGTGGGCCGGGCGGGGGTGGGTGTCGACAACATCGATGTGACCGCCGCCTCCCAGCGCGGGGTGGCGGTGATGAACGCGCCCGGCGGCAACACAATCTCGGCGGCGGAGCTGACCATGGCGCTGTTGCTGTCGGTGGCGCGCCGGGTGACCGAGGCCGATCGCACCATCCGGGACGGCAAGTGGGAACGGGCCCGTCTCCAAGGGGTGGAGCTGAGGGGGAAGACCCTGGGGGTGATCGGCGCAGGGCGGATCGGATGGGAAGTGGCGGAGCGATGCCGCGCATTCGGGATGGAAGTGATCGTTTACGACCCCTATCTCCCGGCCGACCGGGTCGACGAGCTGCGCCCTCATCTCGTCACCCTCGACCAGCTCATCGAGAAGGCCGACGTGATCTCGCTCCACGTCCCGCTGAACACAGAGACCAAGGGCTTGATCGATGCCGACGCCCTGCGCCGGATGAAGAAGGGGGCTTATGTCCTGAACGCCTCCCGTGGGGGTGTGGTCGACGAGACCGCGCTGGCGCACGCGCTCGAGGATGGGCTCATCGCCGGTGCGGGTCTCGACGTCTTCGAAACAGAGCCCCTGCCCCCCGACAGCCCGTTGCTCACCGCCCCCAACCTGGTGCTCACACCTCATCTCGGTGCCTCGACCAAGGAGGCCCAGGTCCAGGTGGCCCTGGAGGTGGCGAGGAGCATCCGGGCCGCTCTCGCCCTCGGCGACCTATCCCCGGCGATCAACGCGGCGGAGATAACCCGAGCGGCCGGGCTCAGCTGACCCAGGAGACCGCTTTCCTAATGCAGGGCGTCACGGATACGTGACGGGTTGCATTGAGTTGCCCTTCGGGCTGCGATCAGACGATCAGGATGACAACGGCTGCCTCGGGCTCGGCGGCCGGGGTCTCCTCGGGATCGGGGCTGCGGGCGAACAGCACCGCCAGGATGAAGACGAGGAGGGTGCCGATCCCGATCAGGGCCACCATCACCTCGCCGAAGGTGAGACGGATGTTCGGCTTGGTGCCGGCGAGCGAGGCGAAACCGAGGATGCCGGCCGCGGTCAGGATGCCGACGATGGCGGCACCGCCCGACGTGAGGTGGTTCGACTCGAGCAGGGCCCAGGCAAAGGGCAAGACCAGAAGCAGGAGTAGGAGCAGACCGGTCAACGGGATGCCGAAGGCGGCGCCGAGCCGGCGACGCACCATCTCGATCTCCTCGTCGTCGCCCTCGGGCACCGCCACCGGGACGCCGAGTGTCTGGGTGACGGTGGCGGTGACCGCACCGAGGACCGCGCCCCCGATCGCCATGCCCCCGATCGTGGAGAGAACCGGAAGCTGCACCACGCCCTCCAGACCCTCCACCGGGGTGCCGAACCCGCTGGCGAGGGCCGCCCCGGCGACTACTCCGAGGAGAAGCCCGATCAGAGCGCCCACCCAGGCCGTGGAAGACGATGAGCTGCTCAACTGCATTCCCGGGTTGGCCCAGGCGGCGGCAGCGCGGGAAAGGGAGGCGATCACCCCCCCGAACGCCACGCTGATCAGGGCGGCGCCGATGATCACCGCGTTCGAATCGACCTGGATCACGGGTGTGAAAGGGCCCTCACCGGTGACGGTGGCGGTGGCCGCCCACCAGTTGGTAGCAACCACGAAGCCGATCAGCCCGAGACCGGCGCCGGTCCAGGCGCCGACCCGCATCGCGGTGCGCACCCGGCGTCGCAGCGGGATCGGCTCCATGCGCACTTCCGGCTCGACGACGGCGATGGCAGCGGCCGGGACCACCACCTGGGGAGGGGGAGCGGGCTCCGGGGCCTCGGTCGAGGGCTCAGCCTCCGGGGCCGGGACCGCCGCGGTCTCGGTCTCCACCTCCGGGCTCGAGGAGGGGGCTGCCGTCGCTGCAACGGGGGCCCCTCCGGCCCAGGCGCTCAGGACGTCGTCCACCGAGCTGCCGTTGGCCGTGGCCCGGGCTGCGGCGGAACGCTCGACCAGGGGCTCGGGCACGTTCAACGCCTCGGCGGCCGCAGTCAACAGGTCACTCACGCTCGGGGATAGTAATTGGATCGCCCTCCGACCCGGCCAGTCGCGGGCAAGCGACCAATCCGTCGCTCCGGATGCGAAGACGCCCACGCCGGTTACCCTCCCCTGCCGATGCTCGCCGTCATCAGCTACCCCCCGATCCCGGTGTGGGACCTCGGCCCGTTCCGCTTCTCGCTGCACGGGGTGTTCGCCGCGGTCGGCTTCGTCGCCGGGGCCTGGCTGGCGACACGGGAATTGCGAAAGCGTGGCTTCGACACCCTCAAGTACCAGTCGGCGCTGACCTGGGGCTTGGTCGGGTCTTTGATCGGTGCCCGCTACTTCACCTCGCCGGCCCAGCTCATGGCCGGGGCCTCGTTGCTCGACGCGCTCCATCCCCTCCGGGGCAGCTTCTCGATCATGGGCGGGTTCGCCGGAGGGATCCTCGCCGGAGGGTGGAGGATGCGACAGGTAGGTCTTCCCGTGCTTCCCACCCTCGACCTGTCCGCCTTCGGTCTCGCCCTCGGCACCGTGGTGGGGCGGATCGGCGACCTGGTCATCGTCGAACATCTGGGCAAGGCCACCAACGTGGCATGGGGGTACGGGATACGCCCCGGCTACGACGTGGCCCCGGTCCACGATCGCCTGGAGTGTGTCGAAACGGTTCGGGCCGACGGGTTCTGCGGGGTCTTCCATCACGTCGCCCTCTACGACATGATCGGTGCCGCGGTGCTCATCGGCGTCCTCTACCTCCTCTATCAGCGAATCGAGTTGCGATACGGGCAGCTCTTCTTCGCCTGGGTGACCTGGTACGGGATCCAGCGCTTCCTCCTCGACTCGCTCCGCTTCGGGAGCGGTGACGCCACCATCGGAGCCTTGACCTGGAACCAGGTGAGCGGGTTCCTGGCCGGGATGGCCGGCCTCCTCATCCTCTGGTGGCTGGGTCGCAATCAGCCCGTGGTGTCGCCCGAGGCGGACCGGCGTCTGACCCGCCTCGCCCTCCCCGAGGGCGAGGAGGCGGAGGTCGACTAGGCGCGGTTGGCCTGATCTCGCCAGGCGATCCAGTCGCCGAGCGGGGAGAGGTCGTAACCGCTCCTCCCGTCGAAAGAGAGGGTGAACAGGCTGGCGCCGGCGGCCAGGTAGTCGTCTCCGGTCTCCGGCTTGAACGGGTTGGCGCCACAGGAGCGCTCGATCTCGCCCGGGTCACGGCCCTCGCGCTCGCACCACTGGTCGAGGACCTGGTTCTTGTGCCTGATCACGTCCGGGCGACCGAACCCGTGCCAGATGTCGGCATGTCGGGCGGTGTAACGGAGCGTCCGTCGCTCGCCTCCGCCACCGATCAGGATGGGGATCTCACGGGTCGGGGGAGGGTTGAGCGCCGCCCAGCGGTTCTCGATCCGGGGCAGCGCCTCCCTCAGGTCGGTGAGCCGGCTCCCGGCGGTACCGAACTGGTACCCGTACTCGTCGTAGTCCCGCTCGAACCATCCTGCGCCGATGCCGAGGATGAGCCGCCCACCCGAGATGTGGTCCACGGTTCGGGCCATGTCGGCGAGGAGCTCGGGGTTGCGATAGCTGTTGGCGGTGACGAGAGCACCGATCTCGACCCGCTCGGTCGCCTCGGCCCAGGCGCCGAGCATCGTCCAGCACTCGAAATGCTTCCCGTCCGGTTCACCGCTCAGGGGAAAGAAGTGGTCCCAGTTGAACGCGATGTCGACACCCATCTCCTCGGCTCGCACCGCGGCCGACCTGATCTGGGCGTAGTCGCCGTGCTGAGGTTGGATCTGGACTGCTATCCGCACCGGCCTGGTCAACGTCGCCTCCAAGGTCTGGTCGAAGGGGGCACTTTAAGGGGAGCGGAGGATTGGCCCCCCGGGCCCGGTCAGATCGTGGTTGTGAGCCTTTCGAATGCTCCCAACCCGAACATGGTGTCCTCGATGAGATGGTCGACCACCGCCTCCAGGGCCTGGCGCTCTCCGACACCGCCCTCCAGGGCGGAGCGGTAGACGGCGAGTTGGCGATGGGCACTGGTCCCGTCCCGGGC
>DATHUL010000235.1:0-1931 GCA_035462285.1 Acidimicrobiia bacterium | reverse complement strand
AGGCTCGGAGCAGCAGTTCCACCGAAAGGCACAGGTTGCACGACATCGTCATAGTCGGCGGCGGGCCGGGCGGCTACGCCGCCGCCCTCTACGCGCACAACTTCGGTCTCTCCGTCGCCATGGTCGTTGACGAGGCACCGGGGGGCACATGTCTGATAAGGGGGTGCATCCCGGCCAAGCAATGGCTGCATGTCGCCGAGGTTTTCTCGACGGTGTCCCATGCCGCCGAGTTCGGTGTGGTCGCCGAACAGCCGAGTCTCGACTGGTCGGCGGCTCTCGCCCGCAAGAACCAGACGGTCGAGGGCCTGGTCCGGGGGCTGGGCGGCCTGCTCAAGAAGAACGGTGTGGAGGTGATCACCGGATACGGTCGTCTCGCCGGTCCGGGCAAGGTGGAGATCGCGGGCGAGGAAGGCCGGCAGACCGTCGAGGGGCGGTCGGTGATCCTGGCCAGCGGCTCCCATGCCCGCACCATCCCCGGGTACGACTTCGACGGGGAGAAGATCGTCAGCTCCGATCATGCCCTCGACTGGCCGCAACGTCCCGATCGGGTGGCCATCATCGGCGGCGGGGTCATCGGCTGTGAGTTCGCCTCGTTCCTGGTCGATCTGGGCTCGGAGGTCCACGTCTTCGAGGTCATGGACCAGATCATTCCCGGCTCCGATGCCGAGGCGGCCAAGCAACTCCAGCGGCAGATGCAGAAGCGCGGGGTCAAGTTCCACGTCGGGGTCGAGGTTGAGGCACCGAATGTGGGGGAGGCCGTGGTGGTTCCGTTCGGAGGGGGAAGCGCGGAGGTCGATGTAGTGCTGGTCTCGGTGGGTCGGGGCCCGAACACCGGCGACGTGGGGCTGGACACGGTGTCGGCAGAGGTCGACGGAGGGTTCGTCGTGGTCGATCTCGACACCATGCAGACCGGCCAGCCGGGGTTGTACGCGGTGGGCGACATCGTGGCCGGCACGCCCCAGCTCGCCCACGTCGGGTTCGCCGAAGGCATGGCGGCGGTCACCCATATCGCCACCGGCCAACCGCGAGCCGTGAACTATCGGGCAATCCCACGCGTGACCTACACCCATCCCGAGGTGGCGGAGGTCGGGTTGACCGAGGCCCAGGCCGTCGAGCAGGGCATGGAGGTGGAGACCGCCAAGCATGCCTTCAACGGGGTGGGCCGGGCAATCATCATCGGAGACAACCAGGGATTCGCCAAAGTCGTCTCCGAGAAGGGCGGCGCCATCGTCGGCGCCGCGGTGGTCGGCCCTCAGGCCGGGGAGCTGATCCACGAGTTGATGTTCTCGGTTGGGTGGGAGGCGATGCCCGATGAGGCCGCCGCGTTCATCCACGCCCATCCGAGCCTGTCCGAGGTCGTCGGCGAGACACTGATGTCCGCCGCCGGCCGCAGTCTTCACTGAGAGGAGAGAACTTGGCTACCACGGTATCGATGCCCCAACTGGGCGAGACGGTCACCGAGGGCACCATCCTGCGTTGGGCGAAGCAGGTCGGCGACACCATCGCGGTGGACGAGGTGCTGGTGGAGATATCGACCGACAAGGTCGACACCGAGGTCCCTTCTCCCGCCGCCGGCACCATCCTCGAGATCCTGGTCAGCGAAGGTGACACCGTCGAGGTCGGGACCGCCCTGGTGGTCATAGGCGAGGAAGGCGAAGAGCCCGCCGGCGAAGCTCCCGACGAGGAGGCCTCTGCCGAGCCTGCTGCCGTCGAAGGCGATGGCGAGGACGCGGTCCCCGAGACCGCGGCACCGGAGGAGGACGCCGAGACGGAGGCCGAGGAACCTGCCGCGTCGGCCCCTGAGGAACCCGTCGCGGCGGCGGCGGAGGAGCCTGTCGCGTCGGCGGCGGAGGGGAAGCCGCCCACCGAGCCCGAAGTCGAGGAGTTCTTCGCTGAGCCGGACGAGACCGAGAAGAAGCCGCACCTTCTCT
>DATHUL010000234.1:0-9654 GCA_035462285.1 Acidimicrobiia bacterium | reverse complement strand
CATCGACCCACCCGAAGTCCCCCTCGCCCGCCTCGACGAGATGAGGACGCGGTGGCGCAGGCTCGGCTGAGCGCGGTCGGCGCGTCGGTGATCGCGATATGGCTCGCGGCCACGCTTCCCTCCGCCCCGGGATCGGGGCCGGTCTCGCTGATCGGCTGGCTGGGGGCGGGAGCCCTGGTCCTTGGGGTGACGGTGGGCTACCGTGGGGCTGTGGCCGGAGCTGCGGTGGCCTTCGTAGTCCGCGTCGCCTTGATGACCACCTTTGACGTGCCGATGTCTCCCCCTCTGTGGGCCCACACCCTGCTCGTCGTGCTCATGGTCGAATTGGCCGGAGCGTCGTTCCTGTTCCGCACCCGGCCGGCGGATCCGCTCCTGGTCATGAGCCGGGCGTTGACCGCATCCGTGCTGGCCGCTGCGCTGGTCCAGGCTCTGGCGGTGCTCAGCGAAGCCATGACCGCCACGGGTGTCCTGGTCCGCGTCGCCGGTATCGCCGCGGTGGTGATCGGTGCCGGGTGGGTGACCAGGATCTGGCGTCGCTCCGGGCTGCCCGGCTGAGCAGGTCGGTTGATCCGACTCTGCGTCGGATCGTTCCCGACTGGCTGTCGGGAGAGACCCGCCTTACGTTGCGTCGCCATGGCGACGACGGGCAGGACCAATCGGGCGTGTCACGCCTGACCGGACTGTCGTACGCGCACCCCGTGGTCCCCGCGGACCGACGCGCACCCCTGTCTTTCGCGCACGGGCCCTATCACCACGCACAACGACGCGTCGAGGAGAGCGATCATTCGGTTTTCCTGCTCTCCACCTGTCTCCGTGTCGAGATCGTGTGGGCCGGCGGGCCGGAGGTGGCTCCCGACCTGCTCACCTCGCTATATGGCGACCACTCGATGTGGGATCTGGCGGTGACCCGCACAGACAGGGATGTCTTTCTCCACCTCTGCCGCATCGCCGCCGGCCTGGAGTCCCCGATGATCGGGGAGATCGAGGTCCTGAGCCAGTTTCGGCAGGCGGTGGCCCGCTTCACCGAGTCGAGCGATCGGCGAGGGGATCTGGGCAGGGTCCTAGGCGCTGCAGTCGGCGTGGGAAGGACGACCAGACGGTTTCTCGATCCCGCGCCACACGGATCGTTGGCATCCGTGGCCGCCGAGGCCGTGGCATCGGCACCGCGCGTGGCGATCCTCGGCAGCGGGGTCATGGCCCGCGCCGCGGCCCAGCACCTCTCCCACGTCGAGGTCTCGGTCTTCGCCCGTCACCCCGGTGTGATCGCCGGCGGCTCGGCCCATCCCTGGGAGAGGGTGCCACACGCCCTGGCGACCTACCCCGCGGTGATCTCGACCGTCCCCGGTGGCCGCACTCTGTTCTCCGACCGGGCCATCGTCGAAGCCCTCACCGGTAGGAGCCGGCCCTTGCTGCTCGTCGATCTGGGCATGCCGCCCGCCTTCGGCCGGACCACTGAGACCGATCAGGTCTCCTATCTCGGTGTCGACGATCTGGCCGCATCGGCCGGGCGCCTGCCCCCGCCCGAGGCCGAGCATGCTCTCGTCACGGAGGCGGATGAGGCCTGGCGGCGCATCACCGCGCCGGATCGCGTCGGCTCGATCATCAACGCCATGGTCGACCAGGCGGAGAGGGCCGTCGA
This sequence comes from Acidimicrobiia bacterium, assembly GCA_035462285.1. GTDB lineage: Bacteria > Actinomycetota > Acidimicrobiia > Spongiisociales > ZC4RG35 > JARDZU01. The sequence continues at coordinate 8,015 of DATHUL010000234.1, read as the reverse complement.
CGAGGAAGTGCGCCGTTTCGCCAACCGACTCGGCGCAGCCGAAGACCCGGAGGCGGTGCTCCGCCAACTGGCCCACACCGTTGCCCGTCGAGTTCTGCACCGCCCTATCTCATTTGTCGGATCCAATGCCGGTGAGCCGGATGCGATCGAAGCCGTGGCCGACGCCTTCGGGGTGGATGATGCCTGAGATACGAGTCGCAACTCGCCGTTCTTCCCTGGCCATGGCGCAGACCCGGCTGGTGGTCGATCTGCTCCAGATGGCCATCCCCGACCTGACGGTTCGCCTGGTCGAGATCGAAACCGCCGGAGACCGTGATCAGCGTGGGCCGATCGCCACTCTGACCGAGGTCGGGGCCTTCGTGCGAGCAGTGCAGACGGCGGTCATCGACGGCCGGGCCGATCTTGCGGTGCACTCGCTGAAGGATCTTCCGATCACCGGACCAACGGAGTTGGTGTTGGCCGCGTTTCCCGAGCGCGCCGCACCTTTCGACGTCCTGGTCGGCTCTTCTCTGGTCGACCTCCCCGAGGAGGCGGTTGTCGGAACGGGCAGCCCGCGCCGCACGGCCCAGCTCGTCCGCCAACGCCCCGGGATCCGGACCACGGAGCTACGAGGGAACGTGGACACCCGGCTTCGCAAGATCGAGACGGGCGAGGTGGATGCCGCGGTGCTCGCCGAGGCGGGTCTGGTGCGTCTAGGGCGATCCGAGATGATCTCACAGCGATTTGCCGTTGAGGTGATGGTGCCGGCCCCGGGTCAGGGCGCCCTCGCCGTCGAGACCCGCCCCGGATCCGAGGCGGAGGCCATGGCCGGGATGCTCGACGATGCTCGGCTTCGACCACTGCTCATGGCGGAGCGTGAACTGCTCGCCCAGACCGGCGCAGGCTGCCGATCTGCCCTGGGTGTGCTCGCCACCTGGGAGGGGGGGAGGATTCGCTTGGAAGCCTTCGTCTCCGACGAGCGGGGACCACGCCAGACCGTGGTGATCGGCGACGATGGCGAAACGGTCGTGGCCGGGGCGAGAAGGGAGCTGCGTCTGTGACCCGGGTAGCGATCACCACCGATCGGTTCGACGCCGTGGCCCCCGAATACTCCGACCTCGGTTTGGAGCCCGTGTCGGTCCCATGTGTCGATGTTGCGGTGGCCGGAGAGGAAGTCCTGGCCCGTGCCCGGGAAGCCGCGTCGGATGCGGATCTAGTCCTGATCACCTCGGCGCGCACCGTCGCCCTGCTCTGGCCACGGGCAGCGATGGCTGGCACCGGGGCGATCACGGTCGGCGGGGCGTCGGCGGCCGCGGTCGAAGCTGCCGGCGGCCGCGTCATCCTCAGCGGCCGGTCCGGTCTGGCGAATCTGGTGGATGGGGCGGGCGATGTCTTGCGTGGAGCGAGGGTCGTCTTCCCTCATGCCGCCGGGACCGACCCCGGCTTGTTGGCACGTCTTCGTGGTCTCGTGACGGACCTCGAGGAGCAGGTGATCTACCGGGCTGTCCCGGTGGCCCCGGGACAGACCCCGGTGGATGCGGTCGTGTTCGCCTCGCCTTCAGCCGTGACCGGATGGCGCTTGGCCAGGGACTTCGATGGTGTCGTGGTCGGCGTGATCGGGCCTACCACCCAGGCGGCGGTGGCTCGCTATCGATTACCCGAAGTGGTTGCCCCCGAGCCCAGCCACCACTCGCTGGCCTTGGCGCTGACGTCCTACCTGGAGGTATCCGTATGAGCGGCTTTCCCGTGGTCCGGCCCCGGCGGCTGCGCATGAGCAGTGCCTTGCGTCGGGTAGTCGCCGAGACCCGACTCGAACCGGCCCGCTTCGTGCTTCCCGTGTTCGCCGTCCCGGGGGAAGGAGTGAGACGGCCCATCGAGTCGATGCCGGGGCATGCCCAGCTCTCGGTCGACCAGGTCACCCTGCTCGCCAAGGAGGCAGAGGCGGCCGGAATCGGAGGGATCCTCTTCTTTGGCGTCCCCGACCACAAGGACGAAATCGGCTCGAGCGCCTGGGATCCATCCGGGCCGGTCCCTCGGGCGATCGAAGCGGTGTCGACTGCGGCTCCTGGTCTGGTCCGCTGGGCCGATGTCTGTCTCTGCGAGTACACCAGCCACGGCCACTGCGGACCGTTGCGCGGGGAAGTGGTGGACAACGACTCTGCCCTCCCCCTCCTTGCCAAGACCGCCACGGCCTACGCCGATGCGGGAGCCGACGTGGTAGCGCCCTCCGACATGATGGATGGGCGGGTCGGGGCGATCCGGTCCGCGCTCGACGAGGGGGGCCACAACGACACCGTGATCTGCTCCTACGCGGTCAAGTACGCCTCCGCCTACTACGGCCCATTCCGCGATGCGGCCGGGTCCACCCCCGCTTTCGGTGACCGCCGCTCCCATCAGATGGACCCGGCGAATGTGCGCGAGGCGATCCGGGAGGCTTTGCTCGACGTCGGCGAGGGTGCCGACCTGGTGATGGTCAAGCCGGCGGGGCCCTATCTCGACGTGGTCAGGGCGGTGAGGGAGACCGTCGAGGTCCCGGTCGTGGCCTATCAGGTCTCGGGGGAGATGGCCATGATCGAGGCCGCGGCAGCGAACGGGTGGATCGAGCGTGACCGGGTGATCCTCGAGTCGCTCACCGGCATCGTCCGGGCCGGGGCCGGGATCGTGCTCACCTACTTCGCCATCGACGCCGCCCGGCTCATCGAGGAGGCTCGATGAGCGCCCCGGTCTCGTCGAAGCAGACGACCCTGGAGTGGCAGAGCCGCGCCCTCGAGGTAATGCCCGGTGGGGTCAACTCTCCGGTGCGTGCATTCCGGTCGGTGGGGGGAGGCCCACTGTTCGTCCAATCCGGTGACCGGGCGTGGGTGCGGACGGTCGACGGCGACGAGCTCATCGACTTCATCGCCTCGTGGGGCGCGCTGATCCTGGGCCACGCTCGACCTGAGATCGTCGATCCGGTCCGTGAGGCTGTGGCCCGCGGGACGTCGTTCGGAGTGTCCACCACCGCCGAAATCGAGCTCGCCGAGATCATCTGTGCCCTCGTCCCGTCGGTCGAAGTGGTACGGATGGTCAACTCCGGCACCGAGGCAACCGCCTCGACTCTTCGTCTCGCCAGGGCTGCCACCGGCCGCCCGGCGGTGGTGAAGTTCGAAGGCTGCTACCACGGGCACAGTGACGCCTTTCTGGTGAAAGCTGGATCGGGGCTGGCCACGTTCGGGGCTCCGTCGAGCCCGGGAGTGCCACCGGGCACCGTGATCGACACCCGGGTGGCCAGATACAACGACCTGGAATCGGTGTCGGAAATGCTCGGCGACGGGACGGTGGCGGCCGTCATCGTGGAGCCGGTGGCCGGAAACATGGGATGCGTCCTTCCCGAGCCAGGCTTCCTCCCCGGTCTCCGCCGTCTCTGCGACGACGACGGAGCCCTTCTCATCTTCGATGAGGTGATGACCGGATTCCGGGTGGCGCTGGGCGGGGCCCAGGAGCGGTTCGGGGTAACGCCCGATCTCACCGCCCTTGGGAAGGTGGTGGCCGGCGGGACACCGGCCGCTGCCTATGGGGGCCGGGCTGACCTCATGCGCATGATCGCTCCCGATGGGTCGGTCTATCAGGCGGGCACGCTGGCGGGCAACCCGATTGTCACCGCGGCCGGGTTGGCCACACTCCGCTACCTGGCGGACCATCCCGATCTCTATCAGGACTTCGACCATGCCGGAGACCGGCTGGAAAGCCGGCTCGTCTCGGCCCTGACCCGGGTCGGTGTGCCCGGGGTGGTCAACCACGTCGGGGGGATGGCGGGTCTTTTCATCGGCATCGGGCAGGCCCGGAGTTGGGACGACGTGGCCGGGCTCGATCAGGAGCTCTTCGCCCGCTTCTTCCACGCCGCCCTGAGCAGAGGAGTCCTGTTGCCCCCTTCCCCATTCGAGGCCTGGTTCCTCATGGAGTCACATCTCGACGAGACCTTCGACACCGTGCTCGACGTGCTGTCCGATGCCATCGAGGAGGCGGTGTGAGCAGGCTGCTCGCCGCCCTGGATCGCCGGCCTCTCGATCGGCCTCCGATCTGGTTCATGCGTCAGGCGGGCCGTTATCTGCCCGAGTACCGCGAGCTGCGGTCCCGCCACAGCTTCGACGAGGCGATGCGCACACCGGCACTCGCCGCCGAGATCACACTCCAGCCCCTGCGCCGCTTCGCTCTCGACGCCGCCATCGTCTTCGCCGACATCATGACCCCGTTCGATGCCATGGGTGTGCCCATCGAGTTCGCCCCCGGTCCCAAGCTCTCACCCCTGAGCCTCGATGAGGTCGCCGGTCTTGGGGACCTCGAGCTCGAGAGGATCGGCTTCCTGGGCGAGACGATCGAACGGGTGGGGGCGGCTATGCCCCTCGATGTGGCGTTGATCGGGTTCGCCGGGGGGCCGGCCACCCTCCTCGCTTATCTGCTGGAAGGAGGAGGATCCCAGCACTTCCCACGTTTCCGCCGAGCCTTCCACGGCGACGATCCGACCGCCGCGTTGAAGGTTCTGGCCCGAGCGATGCGCACCTACCTTCAGCTGCAGGTCGACGCCGGCGCCGAGGTGGTGCAGCTCTTCGACACCTGGGCCGGGTTGTTGTCACGACAGCAGTTCGAGAGATGGGCGCTGCCGGCTGCTCACCAGGCCCTGGCCGGGCTGGAGGTGCCCACCATCTACTTCGCCCCGGCCGCCTCCCATCTGCTCGACTTGCTCCCGGGAGTCGGGGCCACGGGTTACGGCGTCGACTGGCGGCTCCCCCTCGGGGACTACTGGAACCGGCTTGGGGAGGATCAGGTGATCCAGGGCAATCTGGACCCGGCCCTGCTCCTCTCCGACCCGGAGACGGTACGCACCGGTGCCAAACGGGTCCTGGAGGAGGCGGCGGGCCGGCCGGGGCATGTGTTCAACCTCGGCCACGGGGTGCTCCCCGGCACTCCGCTGGAGAACGTGCAAGCCGTGGTCGAAACCGTCCTCGACCTCGAGCTCACCCCGCTGCGGGGGGCAGCGAAATGACGGCACCCGAGACTCTCGAGGGTTGGTTCGCGCTCCACGACTTCCGCCGGCTCGACCTGAGCGCGTGGGGCCGACTCGACGCTACGGAGCGAGAGAAGGCCGTGGCCGAGGCGTCCGATCTCCTCGGCTCGTTCCAACAGGTGGAGGACGCCCCGGCCGGGCGTAGCGTCGGCTACGCCGTGATCGGTCACAAAGCCGATCTCCTCCTCTTCCATCTTCGCCCCGACATGGGCCAGCTCCAGGCTCTGGAGAAGGCCTTCGACCAGACGATGCTGGCCACGTACACCACCCGTCCCTACTCGTATCTCTCGGTGATAGAGATCAGCCGACACGGAGCTCCAGAGGGCACGGCCGACAACGTCGAGGACAGCCCCTACATGCAGTCACGTCTCTATCCCGAGATCCCCAATAACAGCCGGTTTCTCTGCTTCTACCCGATGAACAAGAAGCGCGAGGGCGCCGACAACTGGTACAGCCTGGAGGCTCCGGAACGGGGTGAGCTGATGCGGGCGCACGGGCGGACCGGTCGGCGCTACGCGGGCAAGGTGAGCCAGATCGTCACCGGTTCGATAGGGCTCGACGACTGGGAGTGGGGAGTGACTCTGTTCTCCGATGACCCGCTGCAATTCAAGAAGCTGGTCTACGAGATGCGCTTCGACGAGGTCAGCGCCCGCTTCGCCGAGTTCGGTCCGTTCTATGTCGGGCATCGTCTCGAGACGGGCGACCTGAAAGCGTGGCTCGGTGAGTGAGCGTCGGCTTGCCGTGCTTCTCGCCGGGTTCGGTGGCCCGGAGAGCCTGGATCAGGTTCCGGGTTTCGTCGAGAGCGTGCTGGGCAGGGTCCCGCCGGAGCATGTGATCCCCTCCGTCGTCGGGCGGTACGAGGCAATCGGCGGGGGCTCGCCGCTTCCCGCAACCACGCGGCGTCAGGCCGTGCTCGTCGCCGAGGAGTTGGGCAGACGGGGGCTCGGGGCCGATGTACATGTCGGGATGCTTCACGCCCGGCCCACGATCGAAGAGGCGGCCGAGCAGATCGAGGCCGACGGGGTCGAGGAGCTGGTCGTGATCAGTCTCGCCCCTTATCGCTGCGAAGTGTCCACCGATGCCTATGAGGCAGCCGTCGAGGAGGCCTTCGAGGGAAGCCCGGTCCGGCTGCTGTTCGGTCCCGACTGGAACCTGGCCCCGTCCTACGTGGATGCCCTGGCCGACATGCTGGCCGGCGGCCTCGACCGTGCCCCGGCAGACACCCCGGTCGTCTTCGCCGCCCACAGTCTTCCCATGAGGATGATCGAGCAGGGCGACCCCTACGCCGATCAGCTCGCCGACACAGCCGGCGAAGTGGCGTCCCGTCTCGGGCTGAAGGGCTGGCATCTGGCCTATCAGAGTGTGAGCGCGGCGGCGCGCGAGCCCTGGCTGGGGCCCTCAGTCGAGGAAGTCATGGAACAACTCGCCTCGAACGGATCCCGCTCGGTGCTGGTCGACCCGATCGGCTTCATCTCCGATCATGTGGAGACCCTCTACGACAACGACGTCGAGCATCGGGCCGCGGCCGTCTCTCTGGGTCTCGAGTTTCATCGATGCCGATGTCTCAACGATCACCCCGGGCTGATCGCAACCCTGGCCGACCTGGTGATCGAAACCGCGGCGCGGTCGGATCGGTGATGAGGGCCGACGCAGTCGTGGTGGGAGGCGGGATCAGCGGTCTGGTCGCCGCCCGCAGGTTGAAGTCCGCTGGCGCCGATGTGCTCCTGATCGAGAAGTCGACCCGACTCGGGGGCGTGGTGACCACCGACTACGACGACGGCTTCCTGGTCGAGGGAGGCCCGGACAGCTTCGTCGCCGGTAAGGGCGTGGTCCTCGAGCTGGCCGGGGAGCTGGGTCTGGCCGATGAGGTCATCCCGGTCAGTCCCGACGCCGGTGGGGCCTATGTCTGGTGGCAGGAGCGACTGCATCCTCTACCCGGTGGATTTCTCCTTATGGTCCCCTCGCGGCTCGGGCCTCTGCTCGGTTCGTCACTGCTGTCATGGCGAGGCAAGGCCCGGGTCCTGGCCGATCTGGTGCTCCCCCGCCGGGTCGAGGTCGGCGACGACGAGAGCCTCGAGTCCTTCGTCACCCGCCGTCTCGGGCGTGAGGCCCTCGATCGCATCGCCGAGCCGTTGGTCGCCGGCATCCACGCCGCCGAGCCGGCCACGATGAGTGTCCGCGCCAGCTTTCCGCGTTTCCTCGAGATGGAGCGCAAACATCGAAGTCTGATCCTCGCCGCGCGGGCGGTCTCCCGGGTCGGCCCCAGGGGCGGGCTCGGTCACTTCGCCAGTCTGAGGACCGGCATGGGGCGGCTGATCAAGGCCCTCTCCGATGGCCTGGGTCCAAAGGAGTTGCGAACCGGATTGGCCGTTGCCTCCATTGCCGACGACGGCGACGGTGGCTACCTGGTGACCTCGGGGGATGGCGACGAGATCAAGACACGCGCCGTGATCCTGGCCACACCGAGCCGTGCCACCTCCGGGCTCCTCGCGGATCTGGAGCCGGAGGCCGGCAGACTCGTCGCGGAGATCGAGCAGGTGGCCACCGCCGCGGTCAGCCTTGCCTATCGCACCGGTGACCTGCCCCCGTTGTCGGGGACCGGGTTCGTGGTCCCTGCTGCCGCCGGTCGTCGCGTCATCGGTGTCTCGTACCTGTCGAGGAAGTGGGAGGGACGAGTTCCCGATCCTTCCTTCACCCTGCTCCGCGTGTTCGTGGGAGGTCCGGGCGGCCAGGCCCTGGTCCGGGCCGGTGAGGATCGGGTGCGGGCTGCGGTCACCGAGGAGTTGGAGTCATTGGTCGGGATTGCCGCCCGACCGGTCCGTTCCTGGGCCCACGTTTGGGAGGAGGGCTTGCACAAATACACCCTGGGGCATGTGGAAAGGGCGGCTCGTGTCGAGTCGATGCTGGCGGCCCGCCCAGGGCTCGCCCTCGCCGGCGCCGCCCTGTACGGGGTCGGCCTCAACGAATGCATCGCCTCCGGACGGCAGGCGGC
>DATHUL010000233.1:0-3306 GCA_035462285.1 Acidimicrobiia bacterium | reverse complement strand
GCCCCATGACTGCGTCCGCCGTCCTTCTCCTCGCCTGCCCCGATCGCCCCGGGATCGTCAGCCTGGTCTCGGCCCACATCGCCGAGCAGGGCGGCAACATCCTGCGTGCCGAGCAATCCGAGTCGGTCGCCGACTCCCACTTCTACCAACGAATCCACTTCAACCTCCCCGGAGCCTCTCTCGACCTCGACAACTTCAGGGCGGGCTTTGCGCCGGTGGCCGAGGAACTGCAGGGGGTCTGGTCGGTTCATGCCATGGACACCCGGCAGAAGACGGCCATCCTGGTCTCGCGACAGCCGCATTGCCTGCTCGACCTGCTCGGTCGATGGAGGGTGGGCGACATCCCGGCCGACCTCGTCGCAGTCATCAGCAACCACGATGAGGCCCGGGACATAGCCGAAGGCTTCGCCGTTCCCTACCACCATCTCCCGGTGACTCCGGAGACACGCGCCGATCAGGAACAGGCCCTCGACGGGCTCCTGGTCGATCTCGGTGTCGAGCTGGTGGTGCTCGCTCGCTATATGCAGGTGCTTTCCGACGGCTTCATCGAGCGGTGGGCGGGGAAGGTGATCAACATCCACCACTCGTTCCTCCCTGCCTTCCCCGGCGCCAAGCCCTATCACCAGGCAATGGAGCGCGGGGTCAAGTTGATCGGGGCCACCGCCCACTACGCCACCGCCGACCTGGACGAAGGCCCGATCATCGGCCAGGGGGTGACCTCCACCTCGCACCGCGACTCGGTGGCCGATTTCGTGCGGCGTGGTCGGGAGGTAGAGGCCAGAGTGCTCGCCTCCGCGGTGCGGGCCCATCTCGAGCACCGCGTCATCGTGGCGGGCCGACGCACCATCGTCTTCGAGTGAGGGGCGGGGCCGATGAGAGACAAGGTCATCGCTCATCTCACTTCGGCGACTCGTGCTCATCGTGAGCTGATCGTCTCTCTCCCCGAAGCGGACCTGGACCGGAAGTTGGGGGAACGATCGAACACGATCGGCGCCCAGATCTGGTGTGTGGTCGGCGCCCGCGAGAGCCATACCAGGGCGATCCGGGAAGACGCCTGGGCGGGGTTCGATTGCTCCCTCTCCGGACCGGATACCACGATCAAGGAGCGCGTGCTTGAGGCACTCGATCGCTCCGAGGAGGCCCTGATCGAGACACTCGGCGACCTGGAGTGGACCGATGGACGAGAGCTTCTTCTTCTCGATCTGCTCGAGCACGAGATCCAGCACCAGGGTCAGCTCATCCGCTACATCTACGCCCTGGGCCATCGCTTCCCCGAGAGCTGGGCGACCAGATGGGCGTTGGAGCAGCCTGGCTAGATGGTTTCCGTGGTTTGGTTGATTCGGTGGATCAGCCGATCGGTTGACCCACCAGCCAAGCCCCGTCGACTGGGGGAAGGCTCGGGGATCACCCCGATTGTGCCCATCGACCCCTCCGGGGAGAATCGGTCCGTGAGCAATGACACGGCTGTCGAAACGGTGGGCGAGGTCCCTCAGGGCCCATCCCGTCGTCCCCTGAGTTGGATCGTCTGGTTCGTCCTGGCGCTCTCGGCGGTTTGGATCACGCTCATCTTCGGCACGCAGATCGGGGAGTGGTGGGAGAGTGTCTCGTCGACCCTGACCACTCCCGAGAGGTTCCGGGCCTGGGTGGAGGGTTTTGGCGCCTGGGGGCCGGTCGTCTTCTTCCTCGCCCAGGCGGTCCAGGTGATCGTGGTCCCCATCCCCGGCGCCCTGTTCCCACCGGTGGGCGCCCTCGCCTTCGGTCCCTGGCTCGCCCTGGGGCTGAGTCTGGCCGGGATGGCGCTCGGCTCGGCGGTGGTGTTTCTGGTGGCGCGACGGTGGGGGCGGCCGTTGGCGACGCGTCTGGTCGGGGCCGACCGGATCCACCGCTACGAGAACCTGATGACGGCGCGGGGCGGAATCCTCATGTGGCTGGTCTTTCTCCTCCCCCTTCTCCCCGACGACGCGCTCTGCGCCCTGGCCGGCATCTCCGGTATCTCACTGCGGCGCTTCATGGTGATCGCCACCGTGGGCCGCGTCCCGGCCGTGGCCGCAGGTGTCTTCGCCATGGCCGGGCTCGAGGGGGCCCCGCCCTGGGTGTGGGGCCTGGCTGCGGTCGTGTTCGCAGCAGTCCTCTGGTCGGGCTTTCGCTACGGGCGTGCGCTCGAGGCCCGACTGATCCATCGCATGAGGCGGGAGTTCCGGCCCCGCTCCTCGATGAGAGGGGAGGCTGCCGAAATCTCGGGATCGACGCCCGAGGCGACCGGTCCCGATCGAATGAGCTCCATCCTCGCCCTGGTGGTGCTGACCACCGCGATCGGGGTCGGGATCGGAGTGCTCACCGGGGTCTCCGAATTGACCACCGGGATCATCCTGGTCTGGGGGGTGGTGCTGGCGGTCATGGTCGCCTCGGTCCGTGACGCCGACTGACTCGCGGGCTGATGAAGGGGACCGGCGGTCCCGTCGCGTCGGCGATGACATCGGAGGCGATCACCAGCTCCGTGGATGAAGTGTCCAGCTCGACCAATTCGACCGTGACGACGCTGCCAGGGGGAAGCGCCATCCGCTCCCGGAGGTGATCGTTCCCTGCACCGAGGTCGTCGGGGCGGCGCGGGTCAGTCGAATCGACCGATCCCGCTGGCCCAGGATCAGTTGGTCACCATCCAGGCTCAGGGGGTGCGCCTGGGCAGATGGATGCCGAAACGCTGCTCCAGAACCATCAACTCCGGTGGCCCCGCCATCAGGGTCGAGACCAGCATCCCGATCTCGATCACGGCATCGTCGAGCTGGTAGCTACCACTGAAGCGATTGACCCCACCTGACCCGCCATCGTCGCCGTCTCGAACACGACCGAGCGCGGGACGTGCGGATCGACCGGTTCGCCCCAGATGGAGACCACCAGCCACTCACCGGTCAGACCCTGTGCGAGCTCGGCACTCATCCACCCGATTATGCCGATCGGCGTTCGGGGGGCGAGTAGCCTGCGCGGCCCATGGCGATCATCTCACGTGGGTTCAAGGGGCGACGACCCGAAGCCGACCCGGACCGTCTCCCGCCCGGTCAGTACGTCACTCATGACTTCCCGGTCCTCTCGGCCGGCCCGACACCGCGAGTCCTTCTCGACCGGTGGTCCTTCACGAGCACCGGACTGGTCGACCAGCCTCGTTCCTGAACCTGGGACCAGTTCGATGCCCTGCCCAAGGAAACGGCGACATACGACATCCACTGCGTGACCAAGTGGTCGAAGTTGGGCACGATCTGGACTGGTGTCTCCCTCGACGTCCTGCTGGAAGGGATCGAGACCGCGGCG
>DATHUL010000232.1:0-4153 GCA_035462285.1 Acidimicrobiia bacterium | reverse complement strand
CGGCGGGCAACCCCCTGCTCCGGGCGACGAACAACCCCGCGCTGTCAGCTCTCCTGATGCATGGCGAGAACGACGGCCTGGTCGACCTCCGCTTCGCCTCCGACTTCGCCGACGCCCTCTCCTCGGCCGGGTCGGAGGTGGTGGTCGAAGGAGTCGAGGGCGCCCGTCACAACGACATGCACGACCCCGAGATCGTCGGTGACCTGATCGTCACCTGGCTGGAGCGGGAGGGCTAGACCGGCTCCTCGCCGGGCCAGAGCACCCAGGCGCTCTCGTGTCGGGTCATCCCGATCTTCGGGTAGTAGTCGACCGCCTTGGGTGCGGCGAGCAGGATCACGGTCGCCTTCGGGGTGGCAACCCGGGTGCGCCGTACCAGTTCCCTGCCGATGCCCAGTCCCTGGTAGTCGGCGCGCACCGCCAGGTCGGAGAGATAGGTGCAGTAGACCCAGTCGGTGACCGAGCGCGAGATCCCGACCAGCTTCTCCCCGTCCCAGGCGGTGATCACCAGATCGGCCTGCTCCAGCATCCGGCTCATCCGCTCCCGATCGTCGACCGGGCGGCGCTCGCCGAGAGTGGAGTCGACGTAGAGCTCGATCATCTGGTCGAGGCCGACCTCGTTCCCGGTGCGGTAGGTGATCATGTATGGAGACTATGAGCCCGTGGCCGATCCGGCCGACACCGTCTCAGATCCCGGTGATGTCCTTGGGGGCGAGGCGGGGGCCGAAGGCGGGCTCGTGACCCAAGGTGTGGAGGAGACGGGTGACCCGGCCCCGGTGCGGTCGGAATGGCTCGAGCAACTCGAGCATCTCCTCGTCGCTGCCGCGGGGTCTGCCGGTGAGGTGGTGGACAACCATGTGCTTGAGATGGAAATCGCCCACCTCGACCTGATCGGGGTCGCCATGAGAGACGGCCAGGGTCTTGGCCACGGTCCAGGGGCCGATGCCCGGAAAGGCGAGCAGGGTCTCTGCAGCCTGGTCAGGCTCCAACTGGTGGAGACGGTCGATGCGATCGCCGACAGCGGCCACCCGTCGCAGCAGATCGGCCCGACGTTTCTCCAGGTGTAGCTCGTGATAGACCCAGTAGGGGGACTCGGCCATACGATCAGGGTCGGGGGGGAGACGGAGGCCCGCCCTGGGGCCCGGCGCCCGATCGCCAAAGCGGCGTCGCAGCCCCCTCATCGCCGCCACGGCCTCCGAACCCGTGACCTTCTGTCCCGTGATGGCGCGGACCAGAGCCTCGAAGACCAAACCCGTCCGCCCGAATCGCCACCCGGGATGGCGTCCATGGAGCCGGGCGACGGTCGGGTGATCGGTGCGGAACGCGGCGGGATCGTCGTCCAGCCCGACCATCGAGCCGAGACCGGCGAGCAGCCATCCCGCTCCTTCGCCCCAAGCATGCCCCACGATCTCTTCACGGGTGCGACGGATTCGGATCGTGCCGGGTCCATCCGGAGTGCGGGCGGTCAGCCACCAGCCGTCGTCGGCGAACCAGCCGTGCAGCGGGAGCAGCGTGGCTTTCAGATCGAGGGGGACTTCGATCGGGACCGAGCGGGTCGACTGAGTCACGACGTCTTCATCGATCACCAGCGATCGCGATGGACGATCTCTTCGAGAGGACGACGGTCCGGGTTCTTGATCGGCTGGAGGGGCCGGTCACCGGGGTAACCGAGACCGAGCAGCCAAGTGAGACGTCTGTCCTCGGGGAGACCGAGGACCTTCGAGGCCAGGTCGTGGTCGCGGACCGCGGCCGTCCGACTTCCGATCCCGAGGTCGGCCGCGGCGATCATCATCGACATGGCAGCCTGACCCAGGTCGTAGTTGATCGAGGCGGTGGTGCCCAAGTCGTCGCTGAACTGTGCGACCAGGCCCACCGCAGCCGCCGCGCCGGCGATGTGGCCGGCGCCCTGCCACACCTTCGAGATCTTCTCCAGCTGCCCACGGTCCTGGATCAGGACGAAGTCCCAACGCTGCCCGTTGCTCGAGGAGGGGGCGCGGCGCCCCGCCTCGACGATCCGCTCCAGATCTTGCTCCTGGAGCGGTCTCCTATCGTACTCCCTGGTGGCCCGGCGCGCCCTGATTGCATCCCATGTCTCCATGGCCCCAACCTAGCCGTGGGCGGGAGAGTCAAGGAATCGAGCCCGTGGGCCGATATTCCCCTATGGCATCGCTGGCGACATCGCCAACATCGACCTACATCTCCCAGCTCGTGTCGGCGGTCTCGGCTCCTCTGCTCGTGGTCGACTACACGCCCATCATCGACCGCTACAGGGGCGTGCCGGTCGACGAGATCGCAAGGAGACTGGAAGACGAAGACGAGCTGATCACCTGTCTTCAGCTGCCGCGCCAGCTCGGGGTCAGTGATGCCTGGGTGCGTCTCTACGGCTTCCCGGTCGAGGACGAAGCCCCGGACCTGGTGGTGCGGCGCTTCACCGGAGACGCATATCCCGAGTTACGGGCCGACATGACCGACCAGTTCCTCGCCCCGTTCCGCGGGATATCGTCACTCCAGAGCCAGCACCTGGCCCCCACCCTGGCCGGTGACGTGACTGTGAGGTCGCATTGGCGAGCGCCGGTGGTCGATGGGGTCCCCGACTACTCCACCATCGTCATCGTCGATCTCGACATCTCCGATCTGAGGGAGACGCAACGGGCGTTGGAGGAGGCGATCGAGTCGAAGGACCGGCTCATGGCCACACTGTCCCACGAGTTGCGCAACCCTCTCAGCGGCGTGGTCGGGTTCAGCTCCATCCTGACCGAGGAATGGGACTCGATGGACGACGTCACCCGTCGCGAGCTGGCCGGGGACATCGCGGCCCAGGTCGGCGACATGTCTTCGCTACTCGACGACTTCCTCACCTTCAACGTGGATCGCTCGCTCCGCGTCGACAACGAAGTGCTCGAGATCGGCCGGGTCCTGGAGAACCTGGATCTCTCCGGTGTCAGGCTGGAAGTCGACGACGCGATGAAGGCACGAGGGGACTCGCTCCGGATTCGACAGGTGATCAGGAATCTGGTGCGGAACGCCGACCGGCATGGCGGTCCGCCCTGCACGCTGCGCACCGTCGCCGGGGACGGCGTGGTCGCCATCCAGGTGAGCGACAACGGACCCGGGGTCCCCGGGGACGTGCTGGAGCGGTTGTTCGAGCCGTTCTCGCACGGGACCAAGGCCGGTTCGCTCGGGTTGGGCCTCGCCGTCTCACGCAAGCTGGCCAGGGCGATGGGGGGCGACCTCCATTACCGGAGGGAGGGCGAAACCACCGTCTTCGAGCTGGCGCTCCGCCCCGCCTGACTGTCTCCCCCGGTCCTCAGACCGGGAACACCTCGACCGGGATCCCGTTGAGCACCGCGTTTCCCGACACCGGGTCGATCTGCCCTGTGGAGAGGCGGTTGCTGTTCACACCGGGCCGCTCGGCGGCGACGGAGAGGGCCGAGCCGTCGAGATCGTGACCCCATCCGTGGGGCAGACTGACCACCCCGGGCATGATGTCCTGGGTGATCTCGACCGGCACCACCAGCTTCCCCGCCGGCGAAGCGACCTCGACCCGACCACCTCGGGCCACCCCGATCCGCTCTGCGTCCTCGGGGTTGATCTGGAGAGTGCAGCGATCCTTCCCACTCATCAGGACGTCGATGTTGTGCATCCACGAGTTGTTGGAGCGGACGTGCCTCCGCCCGATCAGGACAAAGCCGCCATTGCGCTCCCGGGCGAGGAGGGCCAGGAGCCGGGGCACATCCGCCAGCAGCGTCTCCGGGGCCATCTCGATCAGGCCGCCAGGGGTGCACAGGGCTTGGGGAAGCCGTGGACGGAGCGGACCGAGGTCGACCCCATGTGGCGCCGCCTCGAGACGTTCCAGGGTGAGCCCTTCCGGATCCGCTCCGTATCCCTCTCCATAGGGCCCGGTGCGGATCAGGAAGTCGAGCATCCGCTCCGGCCCCCGCTCGCCCCTGGTCTGGGCGAAGATCTCCTCGGGTGAGCGGCCCCCGACCGAGGAGGCCGGGTTGGACACGGCCGACCCCACCATCATGGCGAACACCCCGTCGTCGAGAGCGTCCAGGTCGACATCGGCACCCTGCCCCGATGCGACGGCGCCGAGTCGGAGCATGATCTGCCATTCATCCGGCGTGCCCTCGGGTAGGGGGAAGAGTGGAGGCGA
>DATHUL010000231.1:0-2201 GCA_035462285.1 Acidimicrobiia bacterium | reverse complement strand
CCCTTGAGCCTCGGATTCGGACTGCTCAGCGCCCAGCTCCGCCCCGGGGAGACCGACTGGTCCCGCCCCTATGATGAGACCATCCGGCTCGCCGTCGAGGCGGAACGACTCGGGCTGTCCTCGGTGTGGACCACCGAGCACCACTTCGTCGACGACGGCTACATGCCCTCGCTCGCCGTGGTCAGCGCCGCCATCGCCGCCGCCACCTCGAGCATCGAGATCGGCACCGGGGTGATCCTCGCCCCCCTCCACCACCCGATCCGGCTCGCCGAAGACGCCGCCACCGTAAGTCTCCTCAGCGGGGGGCGGCTCACCCTTGGCCTCGGCTTGGGGTGGGTCCCGATCGAGTTCGAGGGTCTGGGGGCAGACCTGGGCCAACGGGGCCAGGCCATGGAGGAGATCCTGGGCCTCCTCCGTCAATCGTGGAGCGGAGAGCCGTTCCGCCACCGGGGGAAGGTGTACGACCTGCCCGAGCTGGCGGTGCGCCCGGCGCCGGCGACGCCGATCCCGATCCTGATCGGGGGTGGCGCAGAGCCGGCGATACGACGCGCCGCCCGTCTCGCCGATGGGATCTTCTCCAACGTCGCACCGGACAGGTTCCTCCTTCAACTGCAATGGCTCACCGACGAGTGCGAACGGATCGGTCGGGATCCCGCCGAGCTGCGGGTCATCCACTATTCGGTGATCATCCCCGGCGACAACGCCCACGTCGCCTGGATGCGTTACGCCGACCACGTGTGGCACATGACCTGGAAGTACGACGACATGGAGGCATCGGCGACGAGGAGCGGTCCCCCGCCGTTTGCCCCCGATCTCACCGAGGAGCGACGAAAGGGCATGCACCGCAGGTTCACCGTCGCCGGGTCGAGCGACGAGATCGTGTCCACCCTTCTCGGAGTGAGAGAGCAGGCGGGCATCCCGGTGGAGTTCGTCGCCCGCAGCTACTTCGCCACCCTGGACTACGAAGCCCAGGTCGAGTTGATGGAGCAGCTGGCCGAAGAGGTGGCCCCGCACCTGTAGGGCCAGTCAGGCGTAGAGGGCGCCGGCCAGGTACTTGAGACCAGAGTCGGGCTGGACGGTGACCACCCGATGACTCCTGCCGAGCTCCGATGCGAGACGGATGGCGGTGCGAACGTTGGCCCCGCCCGAGGGGCCGGTCCACACCCCCTCGTCCCGGGCCATCGCCCGGGCGGTGGCCATCGCCTCCTCGGTGCTCACCGTCTCGACCCGGTCGAAGCTGCCCGGGGTTATCAGCGGAGGCACGAATCCGACACCGCCGCCCTCGATGCGATGGGTCCCGGGCGGACGGCCGGAGACCACCGCAGACTCGTCGGGCTCGACGATCACCCGGAGCAGGTCGGGCCACCGCTCCCTGATCGCGGTGGTGGAGCCGATGAAGCACCCGCCGACCCCGATGTAGGAGCAAAACGCGTCGACCGGACCGTCTAGTTGCGCCACCACCTCCTCACCGATCCCGCGGTAGCCGTCGATGGCGTCGCGGTTGTTGAACTGGTCGGTGGCATAGCCGCCGGTCTCCGCGACGATCTCGGCGGCGCGGCTCATCATGGCCGGGATCAGCCCGGGATGGATGCCGTCGGAGCTCTCGATGATCTCGAGCTCGGCCCCGAACACCTCCATGGTGCGCAGCTTCTCCGGGGAGAAGGCGTCGGAGGTGACGATGCGGAGCGGGTATCCCTTCAGGGCGCAGACGAAGGCGAGAGAGCTTCCGGTCGAGCCCCCGGTGTACTCGACCACGGTCTGCCCCGGTGACAACGCCCCCCGCCGCTCCGCCCCTTCGATCATGGCCAGGGCCATGCGGTCCTTGTACGACCCGGTCGGGTTGGCCGCCTCCAACTTCACCCAGACCTCTGCCTCTTCGCCGCCCACCATGGTGGACAACTGGATCAAAGGTGTGTTACCGATCCCGGCGAGGGCACCGTGTCGAGCTATACCTCGGCCATCCGCCATGAGGCGGGAAGTTAACTGGCGACCAGCTGGTCGGCGATCTCGGTGAGCTGGCTTCCGATCAGATCCGGCATCGCCTGGGGGAGGCTCCACAGTGAGCCCGACCGGCGGACGAAGGCGGCCCCGGCGCCTGCCTGGAGGGCACCGGCCACATCCCAGTCATGCGCCGAGATGAGCATGGACCGGCCGACCTCGACATCCATCACCCCGGCAGCATGGAGGTAGGTGGCGGGATC
>DATHUL010000230.1:0-9546 GCA_035462285.1 Acidimicrobiia bacterium | reverse complement strand
CGATGTCGACGACACCGTCGCCGCTGGACACCTCGACCCCGATGTGCGGCCCGCCGTGTCGCGCCGCGTAGGAGAGCAGGTTGACCAGGACGTGACGGAGCCGAGCGGCGTCGGTGGCGACCATTGCATCGCCCCCGGACTTCTTGATGGTCAGACCGGCGCGCTCGAAGGGGAGCATGGCCGCGCTCACGACATCGGAGACATTGGTCGGGCTCAGCTCGATCTCGATCCCGGTGCTCTCCAGCCTGGCCGCGGCCAGCAGGTCGTCCACCATCCGGGTCATTTCGGCTGCCTCGTTGGCGATGATCTGGGACAGCTCGCGCCCGGTCACCGGGTCATCCACCCCGCCATCGGTGAGGACCTCGGCGAACCCATAGATCGAAGTCAGCGGAGTCCGCAGCTCATGGGAGAGCCCGGCAATGAACTCGTCCTTCGCCCTTCCGATCTCCCTCTCCTTCTCCAGCTCCAAGTCCATCTTGAGGCGGAGCTCACGGACCTGGCGGCGGGCGACATACCGGTAGATGAGAACGGCCGAACCGGGAATCGCCAGCATCAGGAAGAACTGGATGAACGAGGTGGTGCGGCGGGCCACCGCCGTGTTGGCGTCGATCTGGCCTTGGATTGCGCTCTGCTCGGCTTGGAGCGAGTCGACCAAGTCGAGATATGTCGCCTCGGTGTCAGTCATCAGCGATTCCTTGGCTGCTGCGAAGTCTCCCTTTTCGAGATCCGCCGCGACCTGCTCGACCCTTGCCACGAAGTGGATCAGCGACGGGAGGGAAGGGCTGGCACCTCCGCTGGCCCGGAGCTCGGTGAGACGATCGCCGGCATCCAGTGCCTCGGCCATCGCAGCGGCGAGGTCGTCGGAGGTGACCAGCCCGGTGTCCGCCAACTCGGCGAAAGTCGTCGCCTGCACCAGGGCAGCCCTGGTCAGGGCGGCTGTGCCCACGGTGGCGTTGGCCCAGTGCAGCTCGGCGGCATTCTGGGCGACCCGAGACGCCCCCACCGAATTGGCAAAGGCAAGACCGACGACGAGGACGGCCAGAATCAGCGCCGTACCTGTGGCGACCATTGCCGCACGCCGACGCGCAGTCGGACCGATCGGGCGCTCCGTCCCCATACATGGTTATCGGCGTTTCTCCCGTCTCTTCTTTAAGAGCCCCGCGATTCCTTGACCGGCGGTTTGGCCGGTGTAGGAAGGCGCAGCGTGCTCAGAATGGCCGAACGCCACGCGACCGCTGCTCCCGGGGAGCTGTTTCCCATCTCACTTGGGTTCGAGGCTCCAACACGAGTCGGGGGACTTCGATCACGAGCATCCCTGGTCCGACACTCATCGCACCACCGCCCGTCACCTGGAGCCGCTGTGCCGGCACGATCACATCAACCGGCACTCGCGCCATTGGCAGATGCGTCAGAACGAACCTGGGGTCTACCAGTGGATAAGCCCGCTCGGCCACAAGTACATCAACCGCCCCCAGCCTCCTTGACGAATCGGCCTCACTTCCCCAAACCACGTAACCCCCAGCGTCGTTCCGCCGATAACCAAAGGTGACGGACGGGCCGTCACCCAGGGATTGAGACGAGGTTCAGGACTATGTCGTCGTTCGCTGCAAGGCTCCGCATGCCGGGCCGCTCCCGACTCCCGCTGGGCGTGGAAGTCGACATCTCCAGGGAGAGGATGACCCTGACCAGCGGGGATCAAAAAGTCGGGGACTGGGCGCTCGATCAACTCGAGATCAAGGCACTCTCCGACGGGTTCCACATCACAGTCGACGACGAGCAGATCATCCTCAATGTGACCGACTCGACCCGATTCGCCGTCGAATTGGGGATAGCGGGCCGGCCCCCTCGACGCCTGGTCGAGCTCCTCACGCCCGACCTGCCCCGGAACGGTCTGTCTTCGATCAAGGGCCAGCTGAACTATCAGCCGGCGAAGACGGTCGAGGAGGTTGCTTCGTCTTCATGGTCAGACGAGACGATCCCCGAGGCGGGGCAGGGCGGAGAGATTCGACGCCGCATCTCCGAAGTGGCCGAGGCGCTGGCATCCGATTCGGTCTCACCGGCCCAGGCATTCGCCGGCTGGATTGGTTTGCTCAAGGAGATCAACTATCGCTACGGCCAGGGCTCGATACCCGCCGAGCTCTTCTACCAGCTCAACACGGAGTTGCTGGATCTGATCCCCGGTCCCACCCCGGTCTCAGTCGTGCCGGAGGGCTCCTAGGGCTGGTCCCGGCGCAGCCATTTGTCGACTGCTTCCCCGACTACCGAGTCGTACTTGAGCCCCATCAGGATCACACCGGCCGCACCGGCGTCCCGGGCGCGGTTCTCCAGCTCGTTGGTCAGCTCCCAGGCCATCTTGCGGGCGACGTCGGGGGCCAGGTCGGCGAGACGTTGCTTCAGACCGTCGCTGGCCGGGACCGAGCCGATCTGCTCCATCTGCTCCACCCATAGCGGGCTGAACGGAGGGATGATCATCACATAGATCGGTGGATCCTCCGGCTTCAGTTTGAGCCGCCCCATGTACCGCTCCAGGACCTCGGGATCGAGGATGGGCCCGGTGACGAAGAACTGGGCGCCGAGCTCGATCCGACGCCGGAACTGCCACTCACGGAACCTGGTGGGCATGCCCACCTCGAAGTCGGGCAGGTTCTCCTGGAGCTCGGTCAGATGCTCCACGATCTCGTAGTGATGGGCGAGATGGTCGACATGGGGCACCGTGTCACCGATCACGACCAGGAACGAGTCGACTCCGTTGCCCAGTGCGCCTCTCACCTCGGACTCGATGGCCAGGATGTTCCGGTCCCGGGTCGATACCACCACGGTGGGATGAACGTCGGGAGTGTCGTGGGTGATCCGGGCCGAGAAGGCGTAGGGCGAGACCCGGATCCGCCCGAACACGTTGTCGGTGACCAGGACATGGCTCCAGGCCGGGGACAGGCTCCGGTGCTGCAGGTTGGGCAGCTCGGGCGGGTTGATCTCGGCGATGCGAAGCCAGTCGCTCGACTCAATCAGCATCGTTCTTCTCCCTTGGCTTACGGGCCACGAAGTACTTGGCCTGGGGGTGGTGGCAGATGATCGCCGAGGTGGTCTGCTCCGGCTGGTATTGGTAGGACGTTTCCTCACCGACCGTGATCCCGATCCGGTCCGCCCCCAACAGGTAGGCCACCTTCTCGTTGTCCTCCAGATCGGGGCAGGCCGGGTAGCCCCAGGAGTACCGCCCGCCCCGATACTGCTGGCGGAACAGCCCGAGCAGAGAGGGCCCGTCCTGATCGGCGAATCCCCACTCCTCGCGGATCCTGTGATGCCAGTGCTCGGCCAGGGCCTCGGCCATCTCGACCCCCAGCCCATGAAGGAGGAGATAGTCGGTGTAGCGATCGGCCTCGAACAGCTCTCTGGTCCGCTCCGAGATCTGGCCCCCCATGGTCACTATGTGAAAGGCGGCGTAGTCGACCTCTTCTCCCACCGGGCGGAAGAAGTCCGCAATGCACAGGTAGGGGTCTTGCTGCTGGCGGGGGAAGTTGAAACGGGTCAGCTCGTTCTGGGCCCGTTCGTCGTCCCAGATGACCAGGTCGTCGCCGTCGGCGTTGGCCGGGAAGTACCCGTAGACCACCTTGGGGTGGAGGAGATCGTCGGCACGGGCCTTGGCGATCTGGTCGCGGAGCAAGGGAGCGAGACGCTCCTTGAACTCGGGGTCGCGCTCCCCCTTCTCGGGTCGGTACTGCCACTGGTTGCGGAACAGCGCGGTCAGGTTGAGATAGGGGACGATCTCGTCGATCGACACTCCCCGGATCACCCGCGAGCCGGTGAACGGCGGGACGAAGATCTGGTTGTCACGCTTGACGTCGGGGGAACGGGCCGGGACCACCCCGACACCGGTCTGCTCCACCGCGTGCTTCCTGGGAGCGATCGGCGCCGGCGCCGGCTCTCCGGCCACGATCCGGCCCATCGCCTCCAACCCGGCGAATGCGTTCTTCCCGTAATAGAGCGGCCCCTTGTAACGGGCGCGCAGGTCGGCTTCCACGTAATTCCGGGTCAGGGCGGCCCCACCGAGGAGGATCGGCACCTCCCCCAGCCCTCTCCGTTCCAGCTCGTCGAGGTTGTCCCGCATGATGAGGGTGCTCTTCACCAGCAACCCGCTCATACCGATGGCGTCGGCCGAAGTCTCCTCGAACTTGGCGATCATCTCTGCGATCCCGACCTTGCTCCCCAGGTTGTGCACCTCGTATCCGTTGTTGGTGAGGATGATGTCGACCAGGTTCTTGCCGATGTCGTGGACGTCGCCGGAGACGGTGGCGAGGACGATCCGGCCTCTGGTCTCGGTGTCCGCCTTCTCCATCAGCGGCTCGAGATAGGCCACCGCCTTCTTCATCGTCTCCGCCGATTTGAGTACGAAGGGAAGTTGCATCTCGCCGCTGGCGAACAACTCACCGACCACTTTCATCCCGGCGAGGAGATGCTCGTTGATGATGTCGAGCGGGGCGGTTCCCTCGGCGAGGGCGGCGTCGAGATCGGCGACGACGTTCTTCTGGTCGCCGTCGACGATCCTCCGCGCCAGCCGCTCCCCCACCTCGAGCTCGTCGTAGTCGCTCTCCGACCGGTCCACGGTCTCGACCCCGGCGAACAGCTCGAGCAGCCTCTCCAACGGGTCGTAGCCTTCGACCCGGCGGTCGTAGATCAGATCGAGGCAGGTCTTCCGCTGTTCGGGGTCGATCCGGTTCAGGGGCTCGATCTTGCCGGCGTGGACGATTGCCGCATCGAGACCGGCTTCCACCGCCTCGTGGAGGAACACCGAGTTGAGGATGCGCCGGGCCGCCGGGTTGAGCCCGAACGAGACGTTGGAGACACCGAGGACGGTACGGGCCCCGGGCAGCTCCGTCTTGATCTGGCGGATGGCGTCGAGCGTGGCCATGCCGTCCCGCCGCAAGTCGTCGTCGCCGGTGGTGAGCGGAAAGGTGAGGGCGTCGAAGATCAGATCCTCTGAGCGAAGCCCATACCTGCTTACCGCCAGGTCATGGATGCGATGAGCGATCCGCATCTTCCATTCCAGGGTGCGAGCCTGGCCCTCCTCGTCGATGAGGAGGCAGATCACCGCGGCGCCGTGCTTCTTGGCCAGCCCGAACACTCGATCGAGACGGGACCCGGGGGCCTCGCCATCCTCGAGATTGGCGCTGTTGAGCACACTGCGCCCACCCAATCGCTCCAGACCGGCTTCCATCACCTCGGGCTCGGTCGAGTCGAGCACCACCGGCGCAGTCACATCGGTGGCAAAGGCGGAAGCGAGCTTCTCCATGTCGGCCACGCCGTCGCGTCCCACGTAGTCGACACAGAGGTCGACCAGGTGTGCCCCCTCCCTGACCTGCTCCTGGCCGACGGCGACGCAGCCCTCGATGTCCTCGGCGAGCAGCGCCTCCTTGAAGGCGCGGGAGCCGTTGGCATTGGCCCGCTCCCCGATGATCAGGAACGAGGTGTCCTGGTCGAATGGCACCTGGCTGTAGATCGAGGCCGCCGAGGGCTCCGTCTCCGGGTTGCGCTCGACAGGTGTCAACGGCCGGACCTTCTCCACCACCGCGGCGAGATGCGCCGGGGTGGTGCCGCAACATCCGCCGATGACGCCTACCCCCATCTCGGTGACGAACTGACCGAGATGATGGGCCAATTCGTCCGGCTCCAGGTCGTAGGCCATCTCTCCGGCTTCGACATGGGGCATACCGGCGTTGGGGATGGCCGAGACCGGGACCGGGGAGTGACGGGCGAGATGACGGAGCGCCTCGTACATCTCAGCCGGGCCGGTAGCGCAGTTGAGTCCGATGACGTCGGGGCGGAGCGCCTCAAGGGTGGTGAGGGCGGCGCCGATCTCGGTCCCGGGGAGCATGCGCCCGGTGAGCTCGATGGTGACCTGAACCTGGATCGGAAGCTCGAGACCGGCGCTCCTCATCGCCCGGCGGGCCCCTTCGATGGCAGCCTTGGCGCCGAGCAGGTCGAACTGAGTCTCAATGATGAGCAGGTCGGCCCCACCGTCGATGAGACCGGCTGCCTCGACCTGGTAGGCGGAGGCCAGGTCGCGATACGAGATCTGGCCGAGTGTGGCGAACTTGGTCCCGGGGCCGATCGACCCGGCCACGAACCGGGCCCGCCCGTCGGCCTTGACATACTCGTCGACCGTCTCCCGGGCCAGAGAGGCCCCGGCCGCGGCGATCTCGTAGGACTGCGCCTCCAACCCGTATTCGGCCAGAGGCACGGCGAAGGCGCCAAACGTGTTCGACTCGACCACGTCGACGCCGACCTCGAGAAAGGAGCGGTGAAGGTCGCGGATCACGTCGGGGCGACGCAGGTTCAACAGCTCATTGCAGCCTTCGAGCGATGGCCCGCCGAAGTCGTCGGCGGTCAGGCCGACGGTCTGCAGGTTGGTGCCGGTGGCGCCGTCGAAGATGACCACGCCATCGTGGACGACATCGAGATAACCACTCACGGCTTGACGCCTCGGGCTATGTGGTTACAGGAACAGGGCTCGGCCTCGCTCACCGGTACTCCTCTTGTTGTTTCTCTCGAAACGCTTGAAGAGCGCCGGGAGCCAGGGCTCCAGGCAACTCATCGATCCAGGCATTGGCACCGTGCTTGCGCCGGTTGCCGCGGTTTCGTCGGGCCTGATCCCTCCACCGCTCAAGATGAGCGCTTCGTCTCGATACAGGATATTTCACCGGTGCGGTTGAGTGCAAGATCTGCCCTGCATTGACTTGGCCCCGGAACCGGGATACCTTGCTCATCACATGAGCACTGGTTGCATGACGGGCACGACGACCACGACCGCGAGGCCGTGCGACTCGACCGTGTAACCAGCCCCCACCACACGTAACACGAGATCCGCACCGGCAGACGGGGCGGATTTTTTTGACCCCCCGGCGACGGGCTCCGAGGGAGCGAGACGATATGCGACATTCGAGAGACGCGAGACCGAGATCATGACCGTCCGGGTAGGCGTCCTGGGAGCAGGGACGGTGGGCGGTGCATTGATCAACCGGCTCCTGGCCGATCGCGAGGCGATCAGACTCAAGTCGGGTGTGGATCTCGAGGTGAGGCGGGTGGCGGTGCGAGACCTCACCAAGGAACGCTCCTTCGACCTCAAGCCCGATCGCATGACCGACATCGCCATGACCGTGGTCACCGATCCCTCCATCGACGTGGTGGTCGAGGTGATCGGCGGTCTCGACCCGGCCGGTGAGCTGGTCCTCGCCGCCCTCCGCTCGGGCAAGCCGGTGGTCACCGCCAACAAGGAGCTGATCGCCACCAGAGGACAGGAGATCGCCGAGGCGGCGCGCCGGGCCGGTGTCTCGGTGATGTACGAGGCGGCGGTCGGCGGTGGCATCCCCGTGATCCGACCTCTGGCCGAGAGCCTGGCCGGGGAGGACATCGACGTGGTGAGCGGGATCGTCAACGGGACGACCAACTACATCCTCACCGCCATGGCCAAGGAGGGGCGGAGCTACCACGACGCTCTGGAGGAGGCGCAACGCCTCGGTTATGCCGAGGCCGACCCGGGCGACGACGTCTCCGGCCGAGATGCCGCCTTCAAGACGGCGATCCTGGCCAGTCTCGCCTTCGGGGAGCGGGTCGCTCCCTGGGAGGTGGCGTGCGAAGGGATCGAGACCGTGAGCAGCGAGGACGTCGCCGCGGCCACCGAGCGCGGCGAGGTGATAAAGCTGATCGGCTCGGCGGAGCGCAGCGCCGACGGCCGGCTCGAGGCTCGGGTAAAACCGATCAGCCTTCCCTCCGATCACCCCCTTGCCGGAGTCAACGGGGTGACCAACGCCATCTTCATCGAAGGGCCCTCTGTGGGCCGACTCCTCTTCACCGGCCCCGGCGCCGGTGGTGAGGCGACGGCCAGCGCCATGCTCGGCGACCTGATCCAGGTCGCGTCACGGGGTCGCGCCCCCAGGCAGCGCTCCCCCCACGACCCCAAGCCCAGACGACAGGTGCTCCACCGTTAGCGGAGGCAGGGTCAGTCGGTCGACGCGCTCCCGGCAAGGAAGTCCCGGTACCACAGCCCGCTTCTCTTCGGGGTGCGGACCATGGTGTCCAGGTCGACCCGGACGATCCCGAATCTCTTCTCATAGCCACGGGCCCACTCGAAGTTGTCCAGCAGTGACCAGAGGAAGTAGCCGCGCACGTCGACACCGCGGTCGATGGCGGTCTTCATCGCCTCGATGTGTCGCTTGACGTAGTCGGTGCGGGCCAGGTCGTCGACGTACCCGTCGGGCCCGACCTGGTCGACATAGGCCGCTCCGTTCTCGCAGATCAATATCGGAGTCCCCGGATGCTCCCGGGCCACCCTCTCCAGCATCCAGGTCAACCCCTCCGGCTCGACCCCCCAGTTCATCTCGGTGAGCTCCCCCGGGGGCCGGGCCATGCGGGAGTCCCAGGTGCCGGGCCATGCCGGCATCGACTCCGCCCCGGGGCTGTGCTCGATGTGATTGATGTTGTAGTAGTTAACTCCGAGGAAGTCGATCGGCTGTCTCGACTCGACCAATGCCTCGACGTCGATGTGATCGGCCACCCCGTAGTGCTCGTGCAGCGCCCGCGCCTCGTCGGAATAGGTGCCGTGGAAGACGGCGTCGGTGAAGAGCCTGTTCTGCGCCAGGTCGACCGCCTCAGCCGCGGCCCGGTCGTCTTCGGTGTCGGATTGGGGCCAGGCGGGGATCAGGTTGAGAACGATGCCCAGCTTGTCCTCGTCGCGGGGCGAGGTCTCCCGCATCACTCCGATCGCCGAGTGATGGGCCAACATGAGATGGTGGGCAACGAGGAACGAGCTGGGGGTCTCGGTGATGCCGGGGGCGTGCTCGCCGGCGCTGTGACCGAGAAAGGCGGTGCACCACGGCTCGTTGAGGGTGGCCCAGGTGGTGATCATGTCACCCAAGGCGTCCTTGGCCACGGCGGCGTACTCGGTGAACCATGCCACCGACTCGGGGCTGACCCATCCCCCGCGCTCCTGCAACGACTGGGGCAGATCCCAGTGATACAGCGTGGCCACCGGTGTGATCCCGGCGCCGGAGAGCTCCTTGCACAGACGTCGGTAGAAGTCGATCCCGGCCTGGTTGACCCGGCCCGTCCCCTCGGGAAGGAGCCGGGACCATGCAATCGAGAACCGATAGGCGTTGACCCCGATCTCCGACATGAGAGCCACGTCCTCGACGTAACGGTGATAGTGGTCGACGGCGACGTCGCCGTTGTCCCCGTTGCTGGTCATGCCCGGGGTATGGGCGAAGGTGTCCCATATGGTCTTTCCCCTGCCGTCCGCGTCGACCGCCCCCTCGATCTGATACGAGGCAGTGGCCACCCCCCAGAGGAACCCAGGGGGGAACTGCGACACCGATGTCATCCTCAGCCTCTCTCTCGCTATTTCTGAACGCCGGACAAGTCGATGCCCTGGAGGAACACCCGCTGAGCGAACAAGAACACGATCACCGGAATGATCAGCGCCAACAAGGAGCCGGACTGGATGAGATTGGGCTGGGAATCGTAGAGCGTGTTGAAGGTGCGAAGACCGACCGAGAT
>DATHUL010000229.1:0-14119 GCA_035462285.1 Acidimicrobiia bacterium | reverse complement strand
ACGTATTCGACTCGCTCCGGATCCCGGCGACGTTGACCGTCGCCTCCGGTCTGGCCGCCTGGCACCTCTTCACCCATGTTCGCGCCGACAGGGCCGAGCGGGCCGAGACCGAGGTCGAGCCTTTCACCGTCACCGTGGTCTGCTCGCATCCGGGGCCCCTGTCCACCCTGTTCCCGAAAGAGGCCACGGTGAGGGTCATGTACCGGGCCGACGACGCGGGGGTCATCGACGAGGCGATGGCGGCAGCGATTGTCTCCGAGGTGGGCGGCCGATCGTCCCTGGTCTGGGTGGACGACCGGGGTTTTCGTGTCGCCCCGGCGAGAGAGCCCTGAGCCAGATCAGACTGTCCGATTCCCGATGACCCGGCTCGCAGAGAAGTGGCTGAAATGGCGCGGATGGCGTTTCGTGGGGGAAATGCCCGAACTGGACAAGATGATCATCATCGGGGCCCCGCACACCAGCAACTGGGACTTCGTCGCCTATCTGGCTGCGATCCGGCACTGGCGATTCTCACCCCGCTTCGTGGGCAAACACACCCTGTTCCGCTGGCCGTTCGGCTACTTCTTCCGGCGATTCGGCGGGATACCGGTCGATCGGACCCAACCCGGGGGGATGGTCGGTCAGGTTTCCGATGAATTCGAGAAGACGGAGCGGATGATCCTGGTTATGGCCCCGGAGGGAACCCGCAAAGCCGCCCCATATTGGAAGTCGGGGTTCATCCGGATCGCGGCCGCCGCCGGTGTCCCCATCCTGCCCGTCTACATCCACTTCCCCAGAAAGGAGGTCGTCCTCGGCTCCCCGATCATCTTCGAGGGCGACGAGAAGGCCCTCATGGACAGGCTCCGCCGGTTCTATCAGGCGGGCGAGGGGAAGGCCGGCGAGGGGAAGGGCCCGGTGCGGCTGGAATCGGAGTGATCAGTCCGAGTGCTCCGCCAGCTGCCGGAAGTCCTCAGATGTGACGCCCCGGTCGGGCGGGAAACCCAGTTTGAGCAGATCGCGGCCGAATCGCTCCCTGACCACGTCTACCGAGTTGTCCAGCGCCCTTCGTTTCAGGTCGAGGGCGCTGCCCGCTCGGAGGACATGCCCCGAATCGAGCTCCAAGACGAGCTGGAGGAAGTCGTCGGTGGTGAGATTGGACAGCGACATCCCGACCAGGGTGACCGGCTCGGTCTCCCCGTCGATGGCGCGCTCGAGCAGGACGCCACCGAGCTCGGCCAACGCGGCGGTCGAGGCGGTGGGCGAGGGCAGGGTGTGGCTCCGGGACACGAGCCGCGGCCCGGGGAACCTGACCCGAAGCGTCACCGTCGAGCCCGCCCTCCCCTTCTTGCGGGCCCGTCTCCCGATCCGGTCGGCCAGGCCGAGGACGACGACCGCCAGCTCGTCGGGATCGGTCAGACCACGACCCAGCGCCTGCTGGCTGCCGACACTGCCCGCCCTCCGTCCCCCGTGCACTCGGCGAGGGTCCCGGTTCCAAGCCAGGGCACGGAGCGCACCGGAAGCCCCTGGGCCAAGCGAAGAGGCGAGGGCCCCGGCGGGCACCGCGGCCAGATCGCCGATGGTGCATATGCCGAATCGATGCAGGTGGGCCGCGGTCACCCGACCCACCCCCCACATCGCCTCGACCGGCAGAGGATGGAGGAACTCGAGCTCGCGGCCCCGCTCGATCACCACCAGCCCGTTCGGCTTGGCCCGGGCGGAGGCGATCTTGGCCAGGAACTTGGTTGAGGCCACCCCGACCGAAATGGGCAGACCGACCTCGTCGGCGACGCGGGATCGGATCCGGCGTGCGATCTCCGACGGCTTGCCCAGGATGTGGGTCGAGCCCCTCACGTCGAGGAACGCCTCGTCGATCGAGATCTGCTCCATGACCGGGGAGGCGTCCTCGAGTATCGCCATCACCTGCGCCGAGAGGTCGAGATATCTTTCGAAGTGCCCGTCGACCACCACCGCGTCGGGACAGAGCCGTTTGGCGTCCCGGGCCGGCATCGGCGCCCGAACCCCATGGGCCCTGGCCTCATAAGAGGCGGCGAGGACGATCCCGCCCCCGACCAGGACCGGGCGGCCCCGCAGGGAGGGGTCGAGCAGCTGCTCCACCGAGGCGTAGAACGCATCGAGGTCGGCATGGAGGATGGTCGGTTCCACCTCCGAAGTGTGACAGCTCCCTGTGACACGTTCACCTCCCGGCCCGGCCCGGCCTGCTAGCCGGCGAGACGCTTCAGGGCAGCCCGGTCCACCTTGCCGAGGTGGGTCTGGGGCAGGTTGTCGAGGAAGTGGATGCGTCTCGGATGCTTGTAGGGCTCGAGATGACCGAGCACCCATTCGGTCAGCTCCTGCTCGGTCACGGCCCCGGCCACCACGAACGCCACCGGCTTGGCCAGACCGTCCCGGTCGGTCACCGCCACCACGGCACACTCCCGCACCGCCGGGTGATCGAGCAGGGTGGACTCCACCTCCTGGGGTCGGAACCATCTGCCCTTCACCTTGATCGCGTCGTCGGCCCGGCCGCGATGGGTGACGAAACCCTCCTCGTCGATCGAGACCAGGTCCCCGCCGGCGAACCAGTCCCCGCGAAAGGCGTCTCTGGTCGCCTCCGGGTTCTCGAAGTAGC
Organism: Acidimicrobiia bacterium; assembly: GCA_035462285.1. GTDB lineage: Bacteria > Actinomycetota > Acidimicrobiia > Spongiisociales > ZC4RG35 > JARDZU01. Next base: position 11,511 of record DATHUL010000229.1, on the reverse strand, counting down.
CGAGGCCGAGCGAGTCCCCCCTGACCCAGAGCCGGCCCACCTCGCCGACCGGCACCTGGTCGCCCTCCTCGTCGCACACCTTGATCTGGAACCCGGGAACCACCCGGCCCAGGGTTCCGGGCATGGCGGCGCCGATGGTGTTGGAGACGAAGATGTGCCACATCTCGGCCGTCCCCAGACCGTCGAGCAGTTCGACGCCGAACCGGTCCAGCCAGCGGTGATAGAGAGTCTCGGGGAGAGCCTCGCCTGCCGAGGTGACGACACGCAGCGAGCCGAGATCCCGAGGGCTCGGCTCGGCCAGCATCTGATTGATCATCGACGGCACATTGACCAGCACGGTTGCCCGGTGCCTCTCGGCTCTGCTCAGCACCGCGTCCGGGGAAGGGTGATCCTCGAAGAGCACGGCAGAGGCGCCGACCGAGATCGGGAAGAAGAGATTGGAGCCCAACGCGTATCCGAAATAGAGCTTGGGGACGGCGACGGTCACATCTTCCCGGGTCAGACCGAGGACTCCTTTGCCATAGAGCTCGGTGGTATTGGCGAAGGAGCGATGGGTTTGCACCACCGCCTTGGGCAAACCGGTCGTCCCGCCGGAGAAGATCCACATCGCCGGGTCCATGGCGGAAGTGTCATGGCCGGGAACGTCGTGGTCCTGGATCACGATCTCATCGTCGACCATGACCACCTGCGGCGGGCTCAGGTCCGCCGAGCTCAACGCCCGATCGAAGTGGCCCCGGAACCGCTTGTGAACCACCGCAGCCGGGGCCCGGGCCAAGGCGGTGATCCCGCCCAGGTCGGTGCGGGTGAGACCCGGGTTCAACAGCACCGCCACCGCCCCCAGCCGGAGCGTCCCGAACAGGGCGCCGACATCCTCCAGCCCGTCGGGCATCACGATCAGGACCCGATCCCCGGGGCCGACCCCGCGATCCCCCAGCATCGAGGCAAAGCCGGACGCCACCCGATCGACCTCGGCGTAGGTCACATCGCGGACGTCGAGACGGAGAGCGATCCGCTCGCCATCGCCGCCCTTCACCCGCTGCCGGAGAAAGTGGTCGTCGATGTTGAGACGCTCGGGCCACACCACCACGGCAGGGACGCTACCTGGGGCGGCGTCGTCTCAGTCGCCCGGCCCCCTTGGGTCGAACCGGTAGGGCAGCTCGAGACGATGTGTCTTCATCAGAACGTCGTCGGAGAGGATCTCGATCGTGGTGTCGGCGGCGACGATCCGGCCGCCGTCCATGACCAGCGACCTGGGGCAGAGCTCGAGGGCGAAGGGCAGGTCGTGGGTCACCAGGAGCTGGGTGATGGGAAGGCTGCGAAGCGCCTCGATGAGCTCGCGCCGGGAGGCCGGGTCGAGGTTCGAGGTCGGCTCGTCGAGGACCAGGATCTCGGGGCGCATCGCCAGGACGGTGGCGATGGCGACCCGGCGTCTCTCCCCGTAGCTGAGGTGGTGTGGCGCCCGATCGACTGCGCCCAGCATCGAGACGGCCCCGAGCGCCTCGGTGACCCGTCTCTCTAGCTCCACACCTTCGATCCCGAAGTTGGCCGGGCCGAAGGCGACGTCCTGTCCCACGGTGGGCATGAACAACTGGTCGTCGGGGTCCTGGAAGACGAGCCCGACCCGACGTCGCACCTCCATGAGCGAGTGGTCGGAGATGTCGAGCCCGGCCACCCGGACCTTTCCCGAACTGGGGCGAAGGATGCCGTTGAGATGGAGCAACAACGTGGTCTTGCCCGCCCCGTTGGGGCCGAGCAGGGCGACCCGCTCCCCGTGGTGCACGTGAAGATCGACATCTCGCAACGCTTGGTGCCCGTCCGGGTAGGAGAAGCTCAACCCGGTGACCTCGAGTGAAGGCTCGCTCATCGATGCACTAGAGCAGGGTCGAGGCGAGGAGCGCCAATACGATCGCCGCCCCGGGCACGGCCAGGCCGATCAGCCATTGGCGGGCGGTCGCCTCCTCGTCCCCGTAGGCGACGGGGATCCTCCCGTTGAAGCCACGGGCCACCATCGCCTGATGGACCCGTTCCCCCCGCTCGAACGACCTGATGAACAGGGACCCGGCCGATTGCGCCAGCGGGCCGGTCTGCCAGAGCCAGCGCGGCTCATAGCCCCTCGAAGCCATGGCCACCCGTCTCCGGCTGAACTCTCCCGCCACGATGTCCAGGTATCGCACCATGAACCCGGCAATGGCGGTGACGACCCGCGGCACATGGAGCCGGCCCATCCCCCTGATCAGATCGGGCACCGTGCTGGTCGCCGAGACCACGATCGACGCCCCCACACCCAGTGTCGCCTTGGCCAGGATGGTCCAGGCGCCCCACAGACCCTCGACCGACAGGTCGAGGCCGAGCACCTCGATGGTCTCGCCCCGGCCGAAGAAGGGGAGGAGGAGGGCGAAGATCAGGATGGGGATCTCGACGATCATCCGTCTCAGCACGAAACCGGCCGGCAGCTCGGCCAGGATGATCACCCCGAGCAGGAGCGACCCGGCCAGGGCATGGGCCCAGAACGCCTGGCGGGGGATGGCCACCACCGCCAACACGAAGACCAGCAACGCAACCACCTTGACCTGGGCCGGGAGCCGGTGGACCGCGGTGCTGCCGTGCCGGTAGAGAGTGTGGGCGTGGGCCGTTCCGCTCAGACGGTGCTCGCCCTTCTCTTCCTCAGCATGACCGAGCCGCCGACGATGGCCGCACCGACCCCGAAGGTGAGCAGCACCCCCACCAGCCCGGCCACCCGGGTCCCGGTCGCCTCGTCTTCGACTCCTTCGACCTCGTAGTCGGCCAGCGGCGACCCGGCCAGATCGTGCTCCTCGGCCGCTTCGATGATCCCCTGGTCGGTGGCGACCCGCTCCAGACCGTCGGGCTGGTTCGAGGCGAGCGGTGCCGCCACCAGCACGAGAAGAGCGGCAACCACGAAACCGGAGGCGGCGAAGCCCCATATCCCGGCCCGGATCGGCTTCACTTCCTGGGCGCCGATACCGGTGCCCTCCAACCCGGCTATCAGCTCGGGGCGCGAGGCCCCGACCGCGGCCACGATGGCCGACGAGATGAGACCTTCACCGATCCCGATCAGGAAGTGGATCCCGACCATGGCGGTGAACACCGTGCCGAGCTCGGCGTTGCCCCGTCCCCCGACGCCGTACTCGACGACGAAGGCAAGCGAGCTGGCCGCCACCGAGACCAGGGCGGCGGCGAAGGTCGACACCAGCACCGAGACCCAGCTCTTGGGGAGAAGCCGGGTCATCACCCGGAACAGGGCCCAGCCCACCGCGCCGGTGACGATCGCCATGTTGAGCACGTTGGAGCCGAGGGCGCTGACCCCACCGTCGGCGAAGAGGAGAGCCTGGATGATCACCACAACGCTCACCGCGGTGATCCCGAGCCAGGGACCGACCAGGATCACTGCCAGCGCACCCCCGAGGAGATGACCGGAAGTCCCCGCCACCACCGGGAAGTTCAACATCTGGAGGGCGAAGATGAAGGCGGCGACCAGACCGGTGAGGGCGATCCTGCTGTCCTGGAGATAGGCGCCGGCCCGTCTCACCGACAGACCCAGACCGCCTGCGGCGACGACTGCGGTCCCGGCCGAGGTGGCGCCGTTGAGAAACCCGTCGGGGATGTGCATGATCCGCCTCTCTTGCAAACCTGTCGCAACAAGGATAGCAAGTCGGATCAGTCGTCGGGCCCCCGGGCACAGCTGGCACACAGACCGGAGAGGGCGAAGTGATTGACGTCGGCCACGAACCCGGTTGCAGCCGTGATCGCCTCGACCAGGCGCTCGGTCTCCGTCTCGGGAAGAGTCGAAGTGCGCCCGCAACTCCGGCAGATCAGATGCTGATGACCGGCATCCTCGGCCAGGTGAGAGACCGAAGGGCCGTGCCCGAGATGGGAATGGGCGAGCAGCCCCGATTCCTCCAGCGCCTCCAAGGTCCGGTACACGGTGGACCGATCGAGACGGGCACCTGTCTGCGCCCGGGCCCTGTCGTACATGTCGGAGGCGCTGAGATGCTCGTCATGGGCGGCCGCCACCACCTCGCACACGGCGCGGCGGGCCCTGGTGATGCGATACCCCCTCTCACTGAGGGCGCCGATCAGCTTGTCGGCCGTTATGTGCACCGGAACAGGCTAAGCGCGGCCCGGAGATGCCCGTAGGGCGTGGCTACCTTTCCCAGCCGATGCCAACCGTTCTCGTCACCGGCCCCAGCTCCGGCATCGGCCGGGTGACGGCTCTCGAACTGGGCCGGCGGGGTGACCACGTGTTTGCCGCCGGCCGATCGAGGGCGCGGATCGAGCCGGTGGTCGCCTCGATCCGTGCCGCCGGGGGGTCGGCGCAGTTCATCGAGCTCGACCTCGCCTCGATGGCCTCGGTGCGCGAGGCGGCGGCGAGGATGGCCGAATCGGGGCGAGCGCTGGACCTGGTGGTCAACAACGCCGGGGTCGGTGTCAATCGGCGCGGAGTCACCGAAGACGGGTTCGAGGTCCATTTCGGCATCAATCACCTGGGCCACTTCCTCCTCACCCGCGAGCTGCTCCCCAGCCTCTCGCCCCGCGCCCGGGTGGTGTCGCTGGCCAGTGCCATGCACTTTCGGGCGAATGGCATCGACTTCGACCGCATGCGGAGCCCAACCCGTCTGGTCGGCCTGGCCGAGTACTCCGTCTCCAAGCTGGCCAACGTGCTCTTCATCCGGGAGCTGGCCCGGCGTCACCCCAAGCTCGGGGCCTACGCGGTCCACCCGGGTCTGGCTCGCACCCCGCTCATTCCAGGCCCGATCCGACTCTTGGGCGGGAGGCGGATGCTCAGCCCGGAGCAGGGGGCCGACACCGTGCTCTGGTGCGCAACCGCGGCGGAGGTCGGCAACGAGAGCGGTCACTATTACCAGAATCGGGTGAAGACGCCCCCATCCGCCCCCGCCCAGGACGACGATCTGGCTCGGGAGTTGTGGGACCGGTCGACGGCATGGTGCGGGTAGGAGGAGCCGGCGCCGTCCCATGACACCGACCGGGTGGACACGTGCACGCGGAGTACCGTCCGTCGTGATGAGCCAGGACCTGTACTACGGGAGCTATCTCCGACTCGACCGGCTTCTCGGCGCCCAGGAGCTGGAGTCGGCACGGGCCGGGAGCCCGGTCCACGACGAGATGCTGTTCATCGTGGTCCACCAGGCCTACGAGCTGTGGTTCAAGCAGATCCTGTGGGAGCTCGACGAGGTGAGACGTCTCTTCGGCCAGGAGAAGGTCGACGAGGCCGACATTGGGATTGCGGTCTCCCTGCTTCGCCGCATAGCCGAGATCCAAAAGCTCCTCGTTCAGCAAGTGTCGGTCCTGGAGACGATGACCCCACTCGACTTCCTCGATTTCAGGGACTACCTGTTCCCGGCTTCGGGGTTTCAGTCGGTCCAGTTCCGGGTCGTGGAGAACCGACTGGGTCTGCGGCCCGGCGATCGCCTGATGCTGAGCGGGGCCCCCTACACCTCCCGGTTCACCGCCGAGGACATGGCCCTGGTCGAGGCCAGCGAAACCGAACCGTCCATCTTCGACCTGGTCGAGGGCTGGCTGGAGCGCACCCCTTTCCTCGATCACGGCGATTTCAGCTTCCGGGAGGCATTCCAACTGGCGGTGAAGAGCCGCCTCGAGGCGGACCGGGACGTGGTCGTGTCGAACCCGAGGCTGTCACCGGAGGAGAAGTCGACCCAATTGGCCGAGTTCGAGTCGACCATGGATCAGTACGAGGCGCTGTTCGATCCGGCCAAACACGCCGAACAGCAGGCTGCGGGGAAGAGACGTCTCTCCCACCGCGCCTTTCAGGCGGCGCTGTTCATCACCCTCTACCGGGACCAGCCTGCCCTCCAGGAGCCCTACCGCCTACTCGAGTTGCTGATGGACATCGACGAAGGATTCACTACCTGGCGCTACCGCCACGCCCAGATGGTGCTGCGCATGATCGGGCGTCGAATCGGCACCGGAGGGTCGGCGGGGGCCAAGTACCTGGAGCGCTCGGCGGAGCGGAGCAGGATCTTCTCAGATCTATACGACCTGTCCACCTTTCTCATCCCCAAGGCCCATCGACCCCCGCTGCCGGCCGGCATCGTCGAGTCGATGCGGTTCAAGTTCGAGGGATGAACCTCAAGCCCGGCTTCTCCCGGTTTCTCGGGGCAAAACCGGGACGTCTCCACTTCGCCGCCCACTCCCATCATCCCTGGCCCGACGTCTCCTTCGATGGGCAGCAGAGGGCATGGCTCGATGCTGCGGAGATGATGGACGACAAGTGGGAGCACATCTTCGCTGTGGTCGCCGCGGGCACGCGCTCCCGGCTGGCGACGCTGCTCGGGCTGGCCGACCCGGCCACCATCACTTTCGGCCCCAACACCCACTCGTTCCTCCTTCGCATCTTCTCCTGTCTCGAGCCTCCGGTCCGGGTGCTCTCCACCGACGCCGAATTCCACTCGTTCACCCGCCAGTCGCGACGCTGGGAGGAAGAAGGCCTGGCCATGGTCGACCGGGTGCCTGCCGAGCCCTTCGAGACCTTCGCCGAGCGTTTCACCCGGGAAGCGCGGGCCGGCGCCCACGACCTGATCTACCTCAGCCAGGTCTTCTACGACTCGGGCTATCTGGTCCCCGAACTCGACCAGATCGTCTCTTCGGTGCCGGAGAACCGGACCTTCGTCGTCGTCGACGGCTACCACGGCTTCATGGCCGGCCCGGTCAACCTGGGCGCCATCCAGGACAGGGTCTTCTACCTGGCCGGCGGGTACAAGTACGCCATGGCCGGAGAGGGGGCATGCTTTCTCCACGTGCCACCGGGCTACGGAGCCCGACCGCTCGACACCGGCTGGTACGCCGGGTTCGGCCAGCTGGAGACCGGGGTGGGCGACTCGGTCTTCTTTGCCGAGGACGGGTCGCGCTTCGCCGGCGCCACCTACGACCCAACCGGGCTCTATCGGATGGCCGCGGTCTTGGAGTGGCTCGAAGACGAGAGTGCCACCCCGGCTGCGATCCGGGGCCATGTCCTCGACCTGCAGGACCGGTTCCTGGCCGGGAGCCCGGCTCTCGGCGAGATGCTCCCACCTCCGCCCCTGGAGAGGGGCAACTTCCTCACCTTCCGTACCGACCGCGCCGGGGACATCTACCGATCACTGCACCACCAGGGCGTGATCACCGACTACCGCCGTGACCGGCTCCGCATCGGGTTCGGCGTCTATCACGACAAGGGGGATGTCGACCGTCTCCTCGACGTGATCGCGACCTTCGGCGGGGACCCGCCGAGCTGACCCACCCGATCATCCGATCACGGCGACGCAAACCAGCTCGACCAACGCCTCGGGATCGAACAGCTCGGAGACCCCGATCAACGCCATCGGGGGATAGTGCCTGCCGAACACCTCCCGATAGGCGACGCCGATCGGCTCCAGACTCTCCCGATACCCCGGAAGATCGGTGGTGTAGATCGTCATCGAGACCAGGTCGGTCGGCCCCCCGCCTGCGGCGGCGATGACTTGGGCCACGGAGCGACAGGCCTGGCCGAACTGGTCGACCAGCCCGGGATCGAGGGTCAGGTCCTGGCGGTGACCGGTCTGGCCGGCGATATAGAGCGTGTTGCCCCCGGTCGGGATCGCACCATGCGAGAAGCCGCGGGCAGCCGGCAAGCCCTCCGGATTCAGGAACCGGTGATTGCTCATCGCCCCTTCCACCTGGGCTGGTCCTTCCCGGTGAACGCCCGGTAGAACTCGGCATGATCCTCGGTGGTCATGAGCAGTGCCTGTGTGAACGCCTCCATCTCGATCGCCGATCCCAGATCCATGTCCAGCTCCCGGCTGATCAGCACCTTGGTGGCGGAGTAGGCGAGTGCGGGGCCAGAGGCGAGATCATGCGCCAGGTGCCTGGCTGCATCGGCCAGCTCTGCATCCGCCACCACCCGCGAGGCGAGGCCGATCGACACCGCCCGCTCGGCATCCACCCCCTCGCCGAGGAGCAACAGCTCGGTCGCCCTACCCAGACCCACCACCCGGGGCAGCAGATAGGCCGACCCCATGTCGGCTCCGGCCAGACCGACCTTGGTGAAGAGAAAGTGGAACGAAGCCGACTCGGCGAGGACCCTGAGATCGGCGGCCAGGGCGATGACCGCTCCCGCGCCGGCGGCGACCCCGTTGACCGCAGCCACCACCGGCATGGGAAGACGACGGATCCGCTCCACCACCGACCCGGTCATGCGGGTGAACTCGAGCAGGCCCTTCGAGTCCGCCTCCACCAGGCTGCCGATGATCTCGTCCACGTCGCCGCCCGAGCAGAATCCGCGCCCGGTGCCGGTGAGCACCAGGACCCGGACATCGTCCCGGTGCTCGATCTCGCCGAGCAGGTCCCTCAGGTCGGCGTAGACCTCGAAGGTGAGGGCGTTGAGCTTGTCGGGCCGGTCGAAGGTGACGGTCGCCACTCCACCGTCGACCTCGAAGCCGAAATGGCCCCAATCGTCGGTGAAACCGGCCGAGGCTCGAAATGGGCTCACTGGTGCTGAGGCTAACCCGCAGCCCCGATCGTGGGCCTATACCGGAGCCGCCTCCCGAACCTCCGACTCCCTGGCGGTGAGATAGACATAGATCGCGTAGAGAAGTGCCAGCCCGAGGATGGGGGTGAAGATCCGCTTCAGGGTCGAGTTCTCGGTGAGGATCCCCAGCGCGAATCCGAGCACGCCGATGTTTGCCCCCCAGTAGATGATCCGGTTGGCGCCCTCGGACACCACCGAAGCCATCGCCATCATGGCGAAGATCAGATTGGTCATCACCATTATGAAGTTGACGTGGTCGAAGGTGACCGCGACGTGGGCGACTTCCTCGAACTCCTTGCCCCCGGAGAGCTGGGTGATCAGATACACGATCAGCAGCACGGCGATTATCAGCCCGAGCACGGCGGTGCGGACAAACAGGTTGATCGGTGACCCACCCCATTGGGACGGGGCCAGCTGTCTTCTGAACCGGACGATCAGGACGACGCTGCCCACCAACTGGAGGGCGCCTCCCACTTGGAGCAGCGGCTCGACCGCGAATAGCGCACCGGCGACGAAGAGCAAACCGGCGACGAAGAGCAGGAGCATCTGGGCGACACCCGACTTCGACTCGGAGACAGACGGAATCGAGCGTCCGGGCATCAGCCATTCGACCAAGGCCAGACCGGCCAGGATCACAAACCCGGCGACCATGGCGCCCGGGTGGGACTCGTAGAGACGGTCCGAGTTCTCCGGCGACACGATCTGGACGTCGGCCAGCTGAAGACCGAGAAGGACCCCGAGAACGGCTCCGATGACGAGGAATCCGAGAGCCAGGCCCATCCCCAGCTCGGCGACATTCCAGCTGCTGCCTCGCTTCTTGCCAAGTGCCCAGACGAACATCCAGGTCATCGCCACGAAGGCCAGGGCCCCGCCGATCGGTCGCTGGATGCTCGACGTGGTCAGGTCGACCGACCAGAAGGCGAGCACGTAGAGGGCCAACGCCACGATCGAGAAGTTGGCCAGAGTGTTGCTCGACCGGTCGTCCACCGAGCCGAACATCCAGATGGCTGCGGCGAACACGCCGAGGGTGACCCAGCCCAGGGTCCCGGCGTGGACATGGGTGAGGAGCGTGTTCCGGGGCGGGTCCCAGACGTCGGTCCCGTTGAGGATCCCGATGACCACGGTGATGACGAAGATCAGCAATGCGGCACGGAACAGGTTGCGCACACCAGAGGGCATCGCGCCCATGTCAGAACCCCTCTCTCGTAGGTGGGGCGATTATGTCAGCGGGACGACAAGGGTGGCGGGAAAATCGCAGGGTTCATGAGGCCGGCAGTAGGTTTCGACCATGATCCGGTCCCTGGTCGAGGAGTGCGAGCGAACCGGACACGCCCTGATCGAGATCGCCGAAAGGGGAGAGCCGGGCCGGGTCAACCGCGGGCTGATGCTGGAGATAGCGGGTCGTGGTCTGTTCGATCGGCTCTTCGCCGAGAGCGGGGTCACCGCAACCGACCTGTGCCAGATCAGACACGGTCTGGCCCGGGTGTGCACCGAGGCGGAGACCGCCTTCGCAGTCCAGGGGCTCGGTGCGATCCCGATCCACATCCACGCCTCTCCCCCGCTTCGCCAGCGGTTGATGCCCGGCATCCGAGCCGGTGAGACAGTCGCCGCATTTGCCCTCACCGAGCCCGGGGCCGGATCGGACGCGGCCGCACTGTCCACCATCGCCGAGAGAGACGGCGACGGGTTCAGGATCAGCGGCGAGAAGGCGTACATCTCCAACGCGCCTGACGCCGACGTCTACACCCTGTTTGCCCGAACCACCGAGGGCGCCGGCTCCCGTGGAGTGACTGCGTTCGTGGTCACCGCCGACCTCGAAGGCCTCAGCGGGGAGCCGATCGAGATGATCTCGCCTCATCCCCTGGGCCGGGTCCATCTCGACGGGGTCTTCGTCCCTTCCGAGAACGTGCTCGGGGAGGTCGACCACGGGTTCCGTGTCGCCATGCAGACCCTGGACCTTTTCCGGCCGAGTGTCGGTGCCTTCGCCCTGGGGATGGCGGAGGCGGCCCTGCGGATCGCCACCGGGCACGCCACCACCCGCACCGCATTCGGCGCCCCGATCGCCGACTTCCAGGGGGTGTCCCATCAACTGGCCGATGTCCGACTCCAGATCGAGGCGGCCGAGCACCTGGTCTACTCGGCGGCGGCGGCTCACGACGACGGTGACACCCAGAGCCTCACCGGCAAGGCGGCCATGGCCAAGCTGCACGCAACCGAGACGGCACAACGGGCGGTCGACACCGCGATCCAGGTGTTGGGGGCGAGAGGTCTCGAGGCCGACTCGACCCTGGCCCATCTCTACATGGAGGTGCGCGCCCCACGCATCTACGAGGGCACGTCCGAGATCCAGCGCAACATCATCGCCAGGGAACTGTTCAGCGGGAGGCTGTGAGCCTCAGCGGGCCACACTGGCCCGCACCATGATGCATGCGTGGGCCAGCCAGGTGAAAGGCCCGGCCTCCAGCTTCTCGATCAGCTGGGGCGACTCGGCTCCGGGCTGGATCCAGATGTTGACGATCCCGGCCTCCTCGCACTCGTCGAGGACTTCGAGACCGCGTCGGGCCGGGATCACGAAATCGGCGATGGTCGGAGTCTCCGGCAGGTCCTTCACCGACTTCCAGCACGGGTCCCCGTCGACGGTCTCCCGATAGGGGTTGACCGCGTACACCTTGAACCCCTTCCGCTTCAGGTCGCGGTAGATGATCCCCCCGTACTTGCCGGGGCGATCGGTGGCGCCGATCACCGCGATGGAGGCGCCCGGCTCGGAGAGAAGTGGGGTGAGATCGGTCATCATCTGACCTGAACGGTATCGCCCCGTTGCTCCTTCACCGGAATCGACTCGGTACCGTGACCGACGTGACCGACCTCATCGTCGACGGCGGCCCTCTCACCCCGGGGCAGGTGGTCGAGGTGGCCCACCGCCGGGCAAGGGCCATCCCGGGCCCGGGTCTGGCCGAGCGGATGGAGCC
>DATHUL010000228.1:0-2727 GCA_035462285.1 Acidimicrobiia bacterium | reverse complement strand
GATCCCGCCCAATTACCCCGTCGAGGTGGCCAACCGGGTCCGATATCTGGACGGCGAGGGCGAGGTCGGGGTCATCGCCTCCGTGACCAGACCATTCTGCGGCTCCTGCACTCGCGCCCGTCTCTCCGCCGAGGGGGTGCTCTACACATGTCTGTTCGCCGGGTCGGGCTCCAACCTGCGCGATGCGATCCGGGCCGGTGAGGACGTGGGCGCCATCGTCGACCGGGTCTGGTCGACCAGGGAGGACCGCTACTCCGAGATCAGGTCTTCGCAGACGGTGAGCATCGGCTCCCGGGTGGAGATGAGCTACATCGGGGGCTGAGCGGCGGCGCTGCCATTGGACAGGGGACCACGCCCCTAGGTACTTCGTCGTCGGGAAGCCCCGGTCAGGGGTCTGATCTCCAGGTCCTCGAGACTGAGAAGCCCGAGGTGCACCTGGCCATGGTGGAAGCGGCAGAGGAGAGAAAGGTTGTCGATGACGGTTTCGCCTCCATCGAGCCAGGGGACGATGTGGTGGACGTCGCACCATCTGGCCGAGCGTCCGCAGCCGGGAGCGACACAATGACGATCACGGGCGATCACCGCCCGACGTAGCCCGGCAGGGATCACCCGGGTCTTGCGGCCGACGTCGAGCACTTCGGAATCAGGGCCGAACACGATCCTCGACACCGAGGGGTCGCAGACGAGCTGACCCACGGCAAACGGGTCGAGGACAGAGCCGTCGTCGGTCTCGTGGAGGCCTCCAGGACGACCATTCAGGCCGGGGAGGTCGACATGGACGTTGATGTGGGGGCGTTCCCCACCGACGATCGGTGTCTCGGAACCGTCGAGATAGCTGCGAGCGAGATCCCCGAGGGCATCGGCGCGTCGCTGGGTCGTGGTCCGCTCGTCGTTGTCGGCGGGAGGTGGCATGAGAGTGTCGACCGAGCAAGCTCTCTCCTTCCAGCTGCGGCAGCGGGAACTCGCCGACGACCATCCCGTTGTGCTTCCTCGTCAGGTCGAAGCGCCGACGCTGCAGCTGATCCTCGAGGTCGAGCCGCAGGCCCGGGAGGTCAACGTCCCTTCGCCAGTACTCCAGGACCCGCTTTGTCTCGTCGAAGCCATCGCCGACCAGCTCGAGCAGCACCCGCTCCGCTTCGGGGTACTTGTCCGGAACACGTTCCGATGCCTTGAACATGAGCTCGGCCTCGTCACCGGTGATCTGACGATGTTTCCATGCCGAGAACGTGGCCGCATGCTTCGTCGCGGCCCGGGCGATCCGCACGTAGCGATGGGCCCGGCCGCCGGCCATCCGCATCCGGTGCTCGAGATAGGCCACCATCGACGGATAGCCCATGACATCGTGGCCTGCTGCCGTGTCGGCGGCGGCGAGGGTCTCGATCCATTCGACGTCGAGGGCGTGACGCGCTGCTTCGAGCAGCATCAGATGCTCGTCACGTTTGTCCACCGATGCGGCCGACGGGTCTTCCAGCCGGGGGATGATGATCGGCGTCATCTTCTGCGAAGTGCTTCCCCTTCCCATGGCCACAACGTACGGACGGGGTGTGACAGATTTCCCTGGCAACCGCGTCGTCGGTTTCTGGGGTCCCCGGCAGATCCGATGGGGCAAAGCAAGCGGCTTACCGAGGCGGCTGGAAGAAAACCGCAAGCAGTCGCAGTCAGGCGTCCCTACATTCCCGCCGGTGCCCGACGACGGATACTTCGATCAGGAAGTAGCTGGGAGCTACGACGACCCGGAATGGGACATGATGTCCCCGGAGAAGATCGACCCGGTCGTCGACTTCCTGGTGGAGCAGTGTCGAGGCGGCGATGCCCTGGAGTTCGGAATCGGGACCGGCAGGGTCGCCCTGCCCCTCGCCCAGCGAGGAGTCCAGGTGTCCGGAATCGACATCTCCCGGCCGATGGTCGGCCAGATGCTGGCCAAACCGGGCGGCGAGGACATCGATGTGGCGATCGGAGACTTCGCCACCACCCGGCTCCCGGGCTCCTTCTCCCTCGTGTTCCTGATCTTCAACACGATCATGAACCTGACCAGACAGTCCGATCAGGTGGCCTGTTTCCGCAATGCCTCCGAGCATCTAGATCCAGGTGGCCGTTTTGTCATCGAGGTGGGTGTTCCCGACCTGCGCCGTCTGCCTCCGGGGCAAACCAGCATCGTCTTCCGCTCCGATGACACCGGCTGGGACATCGACGACTATGACGTGGCCAGCCAAGGGCTGATCTCGCATCACCTGGACCTGGTCGACGGAGACATCAAGCGATTCTCGGCGCCATTTCGCTACGTGTGGCCCAGCGAGCTCGACCTGATGGCCGAGATGGCCGGGATGAGGTTCGTCTCGCGTCACTCAGGTTGGGGCCAGGAAGCGTTCACCGGCGAGAGCCGGCAGCACGTCTCGGTCTGGGAGAAGCTCTGAGCCACCCGTCGCTGGGATGATCTAGTCCGGGGGCCGACCGGCCACTGCTCCGACTCCGGGCCGATCATCCGACACCCGTTTCCCCGACGCCACCCGGTACCCGGCCCAGATCAGGGTGACCGCAGCCAGCAGGGAGACGGCGAAGGCGCTGGACTCACCGAGGGCCAAACCGGTGCCACCCGAGGCCGCGGCCAGGGTCCCCCCCACGATTAGGAGATTGCCCCAGACGATGCTCCGGTTCCTCTTCCAGAATCGGAACGCCGAAACCAGGGCGAGGACGATCAGGATGGTCGAGCCGGTGGCGCCGCCGATG
>DATHUL010000227.1:0-4366 GCA_035462285.1 Acidimicrobiia bacterium | reverse complement strand
CAGCGGAACCATGACGGTCAATTGCTCGGTGGCGATGTCGAGGACGAAGTAGTCATGCTTCTTCCCGCCGAACTCCTGCTTGAGCCGCTTCTGGATGGTGGCCGCCCCGTGTTGAGGGTGCACCACCTTGTCGCCTACCGAGTATTTGGACGCTGCTGAAGCCATATGCGGGTGCGGAGTGTACCGGTGCCGGTCCTCAATCCAGCACCGGCTCCCATTCGTCCACCTTGTCGAGGAGACGATCGAAGTAGGCGCGCAGCTGTCCGGCGCGGGTCTCGCCGACGCCCTCCACGGAGAGCAACTCCTCGACGCGGGAGCGGAGGAGCCGGGAGGCGGACCCGAAGTGACGGACGATGTCGTCACGGACCGAGTCGGGAAGTCGCCCCACCTGGGAGAGAATGCGGTACCCCCTTGGGTCGGCAGGGTCGTCGAGGTCGGGGAAACCCAGCTCCTTCCCGACCCGACTCGGGTCTTCCAGGTCGTTGGCGGTCAGGGCGCTCAAGTCCTCCATGCCCTGGCGGAGGGCGCTCGATCGGAGCGGCCTCAGGTAGTCGCGCAACACTGCTCGTTTGGTGAAGTCGACACCGGAGAGGAGATCGTTCAACTGGAGATAGACGATCCGACCCTCCTCGCCGAGAGTCAGGGTCCGGGCCTCGACCACGCGTCCGAGACGCTCGACCAGCTCGGCACGTTGCAGCACGGTCACCGCCGGTCGATAAGAAGCCAGGCCGGCCACCTCGAGACGGGTCAGCTTGGTCTCCGCACCGTCGAGACGGCTGCGCAGCCGGTCCAGGCTCTGCAACTCCTGATTGACGTGGGCCGCCACCTCGGTCGGCGAGGCGAGCTCGATCTTGGTGAGGCCGTAGAACAGGGTCGCCACCTTGCGGCCCTCGCTCACCGCCACCACCGGTTTGCCGGTCTGGACCGCCATCCGCTCCGCGGTGCGATGACGGGCCCCGGTCTCGTCGGTCGGGATCGTCCCGTCCGGGATGAAGTGAACCCCGGCCTCGAGGATGATCGACCACGAGTCGTCGAGGACAATTCCCCCGTCCATCTTGGACAGCTCGGCGAGACGGGCCGGGCTGAAGGCTGCAGATCTCAGGGAGAATCCTCCCGAGCTGGCCGCTTCGACTTCGGGTCCGCTGCCGAGGACCACCAGCCCCCCCTTACCCTGCTGGATGATTCGCTCCAGGGCTCGGCGCAGCGGGGTGCCTGGTGCCAGACGCTCCAGAGTCTCGTTGATCGAGGGACCACCCACACGCCCAGGCTACCTCAGAACAGCGAATCCGATCAGGCCGATCGACAGGAATCACCCGAGCGGACGCCCTCACATAGGACCGGGGGCTCGCACCCGGGCCCCACTCGGGGAAGCCCGGCCGGCGGTCAACTCCCCAGTTTCCCCGCAACCGGAAGCCAATCCGAGCGCCCGATGCCGATGCTGGAGTCGGCGGAGCCGGGAGCGAGCACATGTCGGAAGTGAAATGTCGCGGCTCCCGGGCGGAAGACGGCCGGGGTGTCACGACCATCGGCGACTCCCCAGTCACCCGAGATGAAGCGGTCGCCGGGGTCGCCGAAGAAGAAGTCGCCGTCGGCCACGCCCGCGTCGAGTGTGTTCCGGTAATAGAACGATCCGGTGCCGGTTCGGTAGAGCCCGATCTCGTCGATGCCGTCGCCATCCCAGTCACCGACCACGGGCTGGTCTCCCGGATTGCCGAACAGGAAGGAGTAGTCGGCCTCTCCCAGCCCTTCCTCGCCGGAGCCGAGCTCGTTGATGATGAAGAAACGCTGCTCTGTGGGCCTATAGATCGAAACGGTGTCCACCCCGTCTCCGTCGAAGTCGCCGGCGAGCGGGACATCACCGGGGTTGCCGAAGAAGAACCTGACCTCGGCGATCCCTTGGGTATTGGAATTGCGCAGATAGACGAAGCCGTCGCTGCGGCGGTACGACCCGGGTGTGTCGACCCCGTCACCATCCCAGTCCCCGAGGAACGGGGTGTCCCCGGGGTCCCCGAAGTAGAACGGCGCCAGTCCTTGGAGACGCCACAGACCGGTAGAGGGGTCGATCAGCCCCACCGATGTGGCAGCCGGTTTCCAATCCGGCGAGTTCCCCGATGCGAGCCGAACCGGTCCGACTCCGTCGGCCCCGACCATGAAGACCCCGCCCTCGGGCTGACCCGGTGGGGCCGGAGCCGGAGGCACCATCGGGGTGCAACCCCAGGTCAGCTCGAAGACGAGACTCGACCCGTCGGCCGCCCATGAGGGATGTCCGGTGCACGCCGGGAGGACGAATTGCCCGTTGAGGCTGACCCGGTCTCCCCCATCGGCGTCGACCAAGACCAGGTCCCTGCTACCCCACCCCCCGAAGACCATGGCAACCCTGTGACCATCCGGCGACCAGTACGGCCCGCTGCTTCCGAAGCCAGGTCCGGTGGCCAGAAGCCGGGGAGCACCACCCCGGGCATCGATCGCGTAGTACTCCACGAAGCTGGTCACGGGGCTCCCGCGCGTCCAAGCAAAGGTGAGACGGGTCGCATCGGGGGACCAGGCAGGCGAAGTGAGGATCCCCGCTTCGCTCTCGGTGAAAAGGGCCTGGCGGCCCGTCCCATCCGGGGCGATCACTTCTATGGCACTGGGCTCCCCGGTGTTCGACGCGAAAGCGATGAGAGAACCATCGGGAGACCATTGGGGGTCGTACTCATTCTGTCCCGCGGTCTGGGTGAGGGGCCGGGGCGGCCCGCCGGTGGAGAGGAGCGTGTACAGGTCCCCGGATGAAGCATCCCTGGACACGATGAAGCGGCCATCGGGAGACCAGTCGAACTCCCTCGCCTCGAGTTCCCCGTTGGTGAGATTGAGAAGTTCACCGGTGACCAGGTTGGTGACCATCAGGTCGCCTGAGCCGGAGGTCGACACCCACCCGATCCGTCGTCCGTCAGGCGCCCAGCGCCAGATGAGATTCTCCGCATCGGCGATCCGCCGCAATCCTTCGGGGCCTTCGGTGTAGAGCGCGGTCACGCCGTCTCGGTCGGACCGGTAGGCGACTCGGGTCCCGCCGGGCGACCAGAGTGGTGATCCGGCCGGCGGATCCACCAAAGGGGAAAGCGATCCTCCCGCCCAGACCTCGATCCCTCCCGCCCCGCCGAAAGCTATGGTCTCGGAGTCGTCGCCTGGTACCTCAGTGGCGACGGAAGGAGGAGCGGCAGCGACGATCAGGGCCACACCGATCAGGATCGCCAGTCCTCGTTTCCTCATGACGCACCCCTTCTCCACGACCGCAATTGGACTCGGTCGTCTATTGAGATGCTGGGGCGGGAGCTCGGAATCGGATAGAGGCGAAGGACCCGACGCCAAATGGCCCATCTGCGGCCATGGAATCGATACGCGTATGGCGCCACCGCCCAAGGTCTGAGCCGGCGGGGCCGGATTGGGTGGGAATCGTCGGCAGAGGCTCGAGACGCCGACCTCCCCGACTGGCCGTAGATATGACGATCTTCACCCGAGAGAACGGCCACCCACCAGCCCGGCCTGCTCCAACCCATCTCGGAGACGCAATGGTCGCCCACCGAGCGGTGCGATCCGGTGCTCCAGACCCATCCGGTCGAGCTCCTCGATGCGCCGGGTCTCCATCGGGATCCCGCGGACCTCGCCGGCCAGCCCGATCTCCCCCCAGGCAGCCAGTCTTCCCAACGGGTGGTCGGCATGGGAGGAGGCAACGGCCAATGCGACGGCGAGGTCGCACCCCGGCTCGTCGATGCGCCAACCACCCACTACGTTGACGTACACCTCCTTGTCGTGGAGGGCCAGCGAGCTGTGCCGGTCGAGCACGGCGAGCACCTGGTTGACCCGGGTCGGGTCGAGACCTCGAATCGAGCGTCTCGGCTGGGTCTGCCTGGTCGGGGAGACGAGCGCCTGGATCTCGACCAGGATCGAACGTCGACCCTCCACCGCGGGGTAGATCACGGTCCCGGGCACGTCAGGCTCCCAGCCCTCCAGGAACACCTTGGAGGGGTCGTCGACCTCGGTGAGCCCTTCGCTCCTCATGTCGAACATCCCCGCGACGTGGGTGGCCCCGAAGCGATTCTTGTTGCTGCGCAACACCCGGAACCCGCGATCGGGGTCGCCCTCGAGATAGAGCACCACATCGACCATGTGCTCCAGCATCTTGGGCCCGGCCAGAGCTCCCTCCTTGGTCACATGACCGACCAGGACCACGGCCACCCCGGTGGTCTTGGCCAACCTGACCAGACGGGCTGCGCTCTCCCGGACCTGGGCCACCCCGCCGGGGGCGGCGCCGATCTCGGGGACACCGACGGTCTGGATCGAGTCGATGACGAGCAGAGCGGGCCGCTCCCGCTCGGCCAGGGCCACT
>DATHUL010000226.1:0-2405 GCA_035462285.1 Acidimicrobiia bacterium | reverse complement strand
GATTGTCTTCACGGTCGTCGACATCGCCCTCCTGATCGCGGGACTGGCCATCTACTTGTGGATCGTTGGTGGCCAACTCACACGAATCGCCGCCAACCTCGAGGAGTGCAACGAGTTGGTCCAGGCGATCAAAGGAAACGCCGAATCCATCGAGGGGAACCTGGAGCACATCAACCGCACCGGAGGCGTCGTCGCCGGCGCCCTCCCGTTGCTCTACGGCATGGCCGAGGGCATCGTGGTGGGCGCCACATACGATGCCGCCCAGGTGGCTGAACGGGGGCCTGCACTGCCCGCTTCAGGACATCGCCGCTCCCGCCTCCACGAAGGGGTCGGCTATCTGCCCGACGGCCCGGTCAAGAGTGCCCACGCCCCTCTGGCCGACCACACCGAGCCGGCGTAGCCGCCCCTACCCCTGTCTGTCGGCGGAGGGGTCCCGGCCGGTGGTGAGCGGACCGGTGGTAGGAGTCTGATACTCCCCGATCCACTCGTCCTTCCATGACTGGTCGTACTGGTCGGGGTTGCATCCCGGCCGGTACACCGCGATCAGCTCGCGGGCTATCTGCTCGCGGTGGGCCGACAGGGCGCCCGGTGCCTCATAGCTGAAGACGTAGAGGGCGAACCGCTTGTTGTCGACTCGTCTCAGCCAGCACGGGGCGAACGGGTGATCGAAGGGGAGGCCGACGCGGGACAAGTCGTCGGAGTGACCCACATAGATCACCCCGTACTGCTCGGGTTTGGCCACCGCATCGGGTTTGTAGGCAATGGCGAACACACCGGATCGGGATGGGGCGGACCAGCCTGCCAGCACTCGGGGTCCTTCGAATGGATATCCCGCCAGCGATCCAAGACGAATCACTCCGGCCCCCTGGCTCGGGCGGGTAGGTCGGCTTCAGGTTCGCCCTCGAAGCCGTAGTCCAGATCGTCCTCGTCGGCGATGGTCTCGGCGTGGGTGATCGGCCACGGAGGCAAACCGGCTTTTGCGGCCGCTGCGGTGAATATTGCCATCGCCCGATCCACCGCCTGGTCGCTGGTCTCGGCCTCGACCACGATCTGGGCGCCATAGCCAAGGGTGCCCATCCCGGTGGCTATCCCATCGCTGGCCGCAACCGCGTCCGCGAGCTCGACCACCTCGGACAGTTCGATCACCCGATCGCCCTCGGCCAGCAACGACACACTCCATCTCACGCCAAACCGCCCGTCGTCATCTCAACTCGGGGAGTCGCTGGGCCAGTTCCTCGAGACTGGCCAGGTCGTGGCCGGAGAGAAGCAGGTCGACGAATGGCGCAGCCACCATCATTCCCAAAGTCGACGGCTGGAAAAGGGCATCGTCGCCCTTGTGTGGGTTCATCCACACCACTTTGTGGCTGAGACGGGACAGTCGCTCCATCGCCGCGGCCAACAACGCGGGATCGCCCCGGTCGAGCCCGTCGGAACAGATCACCACGATCGCCCCCCGGCTGAGCCCGCGTCGACCCCACTCGCGGACGAACATGTCGATGGCATGACCGATCCGGGTGCCTCCCTCCCAATCGAACACGGACCGGGCCGCGTCGTCGAGGGCCTCGTCGGGGCGACGTCTCTCCAGAGATCTGGTGATCCTGGTGAGGCGTGTGCCGAAGCAGAACACCTCGACCCTGGATGCCGCCCGTCTGGTCGAGTAGGCGAACTGGAGCAGATGGCGTGAGTAATCGGCCATCGACCCTGAGACGTCGAGGAGGAGGACGAGTGGCCGCATCTTCCGCCGACGCTGCCGCCAGAAGAGTTGGGACGGCTCCCCGTGGGTGCGCATCGTGGTGCGTATGGTGCGACGCAGATCTGGGCGTTCCCCCGATGGCGTATGAACAGTGCGCCTGGTCCGCCGGCGGGGCGGGATGACCCGGACCCGGGCCATGATCCGGCGCAAAGCTGCCAGCTCGTCTGGGGTGCAGGCGGTGAAGGACTTGTGACGCCAGATCTCGATGTCAGAAGCCATCAGACCCAACCTGGCCTCTTCTTCGTCCTTGCCGGGCCGTCCTGGCTCGGTGGCCGGAACTTCGATCACCGACTGGTTCTCGATACTGGACGCTCTGAGGGCCAGCTCGAGCGGCTCGGGCAGATCCTCGCCCTCGTCGAGGAAGAAGCGCCGGAACACCTTGTCGTACACCGCGATGTGATCGCGACGGGTGACCAGGGTGGTGAGACCGGCCCAGTAGAGGTCGAGCAGATCCCCTGGATCGAGCGCGGCCATCGCTCCGCAGTAGACCAGGACGTCTCCCGACCCGACCGGCAAGCCCTCCCCGCGCAGTTCTCCGCCGAAGTCGACGAGCATCTGGACGTACGGTCGGGCCTCGGTCTCGGCCTTCTCCACCGCAGCGCCCCTCTCAGCCATCGACCGCGATCTCCTCGAGGTGATCGAGCACCGCCTC
>DATHUL010000225.1:0-2455 GCA_035462285.1 Acidimicrobiia bacterium | reverse complement strand
GGTTGGGTCGCCCCCGAGCTCGACTTCATCAGCCGGCTGGCCGGCGCCGGCGTCCCGATGCTCGGGACCTGCTTCGGGGCCCAGGCGATGGCGGCCCCCCTGGGAGGAGCGGTTGCGCCCTCGGCCCGACCGGAATATGGATGGGGTGGTGTCGGCTCCCTGGTGGGTGCGATCGCCGAGGGGCCGTGGTTTCAGTTCCACCATGATGAGATCTCGCCCCCCGGGGCGGCGGTCGAGTTGGCTCGGAACGCCTCGGGGACCCAGGCATTTCGCCTCGGGCGCGGTCTGGGTGTGCAATTCCACCCGGAGATGACCGCTCCTCTCCTCGCCTCGTGGTACTCCGCCGGCGCGGCAGAGGCCGTGGCCGCCAACGGTGTCGATCCGGACCTCCTCCTCGAGGAGACCGGGGCACGTGTCGTGGAGTCACAACCGGCGCTGGAGCGGATGCTCGATTGGTTCCTGGACGAGGTGGTCGGTGATGCCGGTGTGGGTCACACCGGCGAGGGCGTGGGATAGAGCAGATCGGCGACGATCTCGTCGAGGGAGAGGTTGAGCTCGAGGAGGTGGAACGGGGGATGGGGCCGACGGCGCCGTCGCCGCAGATTGCTGAATCTCATGACGCTCTCCTTGTCAGTTGCGAGTTGCTACCGACAACATAGTACCCGTCAGTAGTGCATCGCAACTCACAACCCGCTATTCTTCCCGCATGTCGCGAAAGTCCCTGCAGCACCTGGAATGCGCCGTGGCCAACACCGTGGAGATGGTCAACGACTCGTGGACCATCCTCATCCTGCGTGATGCGTTCCTGGGGGTGCGTCGATTCGACGAATTCGTCAACGACCTGGGCATCGCCCGGAACGTCCTCTCCGACCGGCTCGCGCGTCTGGTCGAGACCGGGATGCTGGAGACCCGTCTATACCAGGATCGTCCCCCCCGCCACGAGTACCGTCTCACCGAGCAGGGCAAGGATCTCTTCGACGTGTTGATGATGCTGTGGAGCTACGGGGAGCGCTGGAAACCACCGACGGGAGCGGACCGGCAGAAGGTGATCCATATCAAGTGTGGCGAGGAGGCCCGGGCCGTGGCCCATTGCGCCCACTGTGGTGAGCGTCTCACCCGAGGCGAGGTGAGGATCGCACCGACCCTGCCCGTCGTTCGGGACCGGGCCGGCGAGGCAATGGCGGGCGTGGGGAAGTGACCGCTCGGGTCGACTTCAGGACATGCCCTCTCTGCGAGGCCACCTGCGGTCTCGAGATCACCCACCGGGATGAAGAGGTGATCCGGATCCGGGGCGACCGGGACGACGTGTTCAGCCGCGGGTTCATCTGTCCCAAGGGGTCGACCCTGGGCAAGCTCGACCAGGACCCGGACAGGATTCGCACACCCCTGGTCAGAGGTGACGGCGCCCACCAACCGGCGACCTGGGACGAGGCCTTTGCCGTCATCGAATCCCGGCTCGGGCCGATCATCGCCGAGCATGGGCCCGACGCGGTGGGCGTCTATCTGGGGAACCCCAACGTCCACTCGATGTCGGGCGTCCTCTATCCGCGCGTGCTGCTCAAGATGCTGAGGACCAAGTCCATCTTCAGCGCCGCCACCGTCGACCAGATGCCCAAGCACGTCTCCTCGGGCCTGATGTTCGGTCATCCCGATCTGATCCCGGTGCCCGATCTCGATCGCACCTCATATCTCATCATGCTGGGGGCCAACCCGTACGAGTCGAACGGCAGTCTCGCCACCGCCCCCGACTGGCCCGGTCGTCTCCGGGCGATTCGAGAGCGCGGGGGCAAGGTGGTGGTGGTCGACCCGCGGCGGACCCGAAGCGCCGAGGCCGCCGACGAGCACGTGTTCATCACACCCGGCACCGACCCCGTCTTTCTCTTCGCCCTGGCCCATGTGCTGTTCGGCGAGGGTCTGGTCGATCTCGGTGAGCTGCAAGCCCACGTCAGCGGTGTCGACGAGGTGGCGGGGGCAGTCGAAGCGTTTGCCCCCGAGGCGGTGGCGGGCGCTTGCGGCGTGGATGCCGATCGAATCCGCCGTCTCGCCCGCGAGTTGGCGGCGGCGCCTGCCGCCGCGGTGTACGGCCGGATCGGCACCCATACCGCCGAGTTCGGCACCATGGCGTCGTGGATGGTCGACGTCCTCAACATCCTGACCGGAAACCTGGACCGGCCCGGAGGCGCAATGTTCTCCCAGGCAGCCCACGAACAGCCCCGTTCCAACAGGGGGGTCCAGCTGGGTCGCTGGGTCAGCCGGGCCCGGGGGCTGCCCGAGGTGCGGGGTGAGCTCCCGGTCTCGACCATGGCCGACGAGATCCTCGAGCCGGGGCCCGGTCAGGTCAGGGCCCTGATCACGATTGCGGGCAACCCGGTGCTGTCCACCCCGAACAGCGATCGGTTGGACGAGGCGTTGGCCGGGCTCGAGCTGATGGTGTCGATAGACGTCTACCTCAACG
>DATHUL010000224.1:0-3942 GCA_035462285.1 Acidimicrobiia bacterium | reverse complement strand
ACCCTGATCGTCGGCGATCCACCGCCCCGCCAATCCGAGGTCCACGGCCTGGTGACGGAGGCCAACGAAGCGGCACGTGCCGCCGTGGCCCCCGGTGTGCCCTGCGAGGAGATCGACCGGGCCTCGCGTCGTGTCATCGAGAACGGGGGCTATGGTCGGCACTTCATCCATCGAACCGGTCATGGCATCGGTCTCGAGGTCCACGAGCACCCCTACATGGTGAAGGGCAACGGGCTTCCTCTCGCCCCCGGCATGTCCTTCTCGGTGGAGCCTGGGATCTACCTTCCTGGAGAGCTCGGCGTGAGGATCGAGGACATCGTCGTTTGTGGCGACAATCGCGGCGAGGACCTCAACCAGGCGACTCGGGAGCTGGTCAATGTCTCCTGAGTCGACCCGGCGGGTACCCTCGTCCCCATTCCCAATGCACCGCGTCACGTATCCGTGACGCCCTGCATTAGGAACGCAGTACACCCCGGCCACGGGAGCAACCCGGTGAAGCGGAAAATGGTCGTAGGCGTCTTGGCGCTCGTGCTGGGTCTGGTGGTTCCCGCCCCGGCGCAGGGCGCCTCGTCCACGGCGGGGGACGCCACCCCGAACTTCACCGAGTCCGGGACCTGCGGCGTGTACGGGATGAGGGGGCCGCTCAGCCCGACCAACACCCTCGGCGACCGTATCTACGGGCCGTTCGCCGATTACTTCGGACGATCGAGGAGCCAGGTGTCGTCCGCCATCGTCGACTGGGTCGAGCCTTCGGGCCACGCCTATCGGGTGCACACCCGGGCCCTGGCCGCCTTCCAGAACGCGGCCCAGCGGATCGCCGCCTCCGGGGCCGGGTACACGGTTCGGACCGGCGCCGCCTTCACCTGGCGCAACGTCGGGGGAAGCACCCAGATGTCGCATCACGCGGTGGGCAATGCCGTCGACGTCAACCCGCCCCAGAACCCGGTCACCACCGGCCAGTTGATCACGGACATGCCCCCCGCCTATCGGGCCGCCTGGACCAATGCCGGCTTCTGCTGGGGGGGATCGTGGCGGTTCAGCAAGGATGCAATGCACTACGCGTGGAGGGGCCCGGCGGCGGTGGCCGGTCAGATGAACCGGGTGACGCCATTCGCACCGCTCACCGCTTCGGCCGGCTTCACCATCAGGGCCCTGGAAGGGCCGGCCGCGGTGGTGGGGGCGGACCTTTACTCGGTCTCCGACAAACGTCGGGACGGGGCGGACGACCTCTACGGTCTGGTCCCGGTCGACGGGAGATGGCAGGTCCAGATAGCGGGGGCGGGAGCGCGATTCGGGGTTCTGGGAGTCAGGTGGGCCTCCGGTGCCTCCACAGGCGGTCTTCCTCTCCTGGCCGATGCCGATGGGGACGGCCGGGCCGACCTGTGGCGTTTCAACACGGGAGGGCCCAACATCACCGCCGACGTCTTTTACGACTCGTCCCGATTCCGCAGTCTGGGCAAGCAGGTCACAACCGGCGCCGCATGGTCGGCCGATGCCGAGCTGGGGCTGGCCCTGTTCGACACCGTCGACTGGATTCCCGATCTGTACGTGATCCGTCGCGACACCGGTCGGGTCGAGGTGTACTCCGCCGCTTCCGGCTACCAGCAGATGGTTCACACCTCCGACCTGGCCGCACCGGTGGGCAACTCGACGATCGTGCTCGCCGACCGGAACATGGACGGAAGCACCGACATCATGTTGGTGGGGTCCGGTGAGAACGCCCCGGTAGACGTGATCCTCTGGTCCGGGGGATACGGGGGACCTGCCCAACGGATCAACACCGCGATGTCGGTTCCCGCCGGGGCGGCAGTCCTACCCGGCGACTACGACGGGGACGGGCGGATCGACCTCTACGTGCTGGCCGGGGGCCGGATCGCGGTTTGGCTCGGCGGGGTGCCCGACCGGGCCATGTCCGATCTGGCCGTCTGGTTCACCACCCCAGGGCCCAACACCTTCGACGCGGGCCCGCTCTGTGTCGGGGAGTGTGACCAGATCGGGTATGTCGACCCGGGCGGTTCCTGGCGTCTGGCCCATGAGGTGGCCTGGGCCCCGTTCGAGACCAACTTCTTCTACGGCAACCCGGCCGACAGCCCCTTCATGGGCGACTGGGACTGCGACGGCGTGGACACCCCGGGGCTCTACCGGCGCTCCGACGGTTACGCCTACCTGCGCAACTCCAACACCGAAGGGGTGGCCGACATCAAGTTCTTCTTCGGCAACCCGAGCGACATCCCTCTGGCCGGTGACTTCAACGGCGACGGCTGCGACACGCTTTCGCTCTACCGCCCTTCCGAGCAGCGCTTCTACGTGATCAACCGTCTCGGTTCCGGCGACGCCGGTCTCGGCTTCGCCGATCACTCCTTCCAGTTCGGGGATCCGGGCGACAAACCCTTCGTCGGTGACTTCGACGGCAACGGCGTCGATGAGGTCGGGTTGCACCGGGAGTCCACCGGACGGGTCTACTTCCGATTCAGCCTGAGCACCGGAGTCGCCGACCGTGACTTCATCTACGGAGACCCGGGCGACTTCCTGGTGGCGGGTGACTGGGATGGCAACGGGTTGGACACGCCGGCGATCTTCCGTCCCTCCGACGGGAACTGGTACCTGCGACTCTCCAACACCCAGGGGATAGCCGACCACGTCATACCCTTTGGTCTGTCCGATCGCGGCTACGTCCCCGTGGTCGGGCGCAACGGGTTCCACCCTGGCTTCTCGGCCCAGGCGGTTGGCGGCGAGACTCCGGGCGACACGGATCTCCAACCCGCCGAGACGGGGTGAGGACCTGACCTTGTTTCATCGGCTCCTGGCCCGGCTCCCGGCCGGGACGAGAAACCTGCTCAAACGGATCCCTGGCGCCTCCTGGCTCAGGGACCGTCTCTACGGGCAGCCCCGAGGGGCGCCCGCCCCCCCGGGCACGCTGCGCCCGGTGGTGTACCTGCCCACCTGGCTGCAGTGGGAGGTGATGAAGCAGCGCCCCCAGTACCTGCTCCAAGCCTTCGCCGCAGCCGGTCACGAGGTGTGGTTCGTCGACCCCCGTCTCGACGATGCCAAGACCGTCGGGGAGCGGGTCCATCTGGTCTCCTCGGTCAGACCCACCCCTGCTGCGGGTGTGATCCTCTACACCCACTTCGCTCCGACCCAGACCCTGGTCGGTCGTTTCCGGGATGCCGTGGTGGTCTACGACCTTCTCGACGACCTGGCCATATACGAGCCCAACGAGCGAGGGATGCCTGCCGAACGCACGGTTCGACACCATCACCGGCCGCTGATGGAAGAGGCTGACGTGGTCATCGTGTCCAATCCGGTGCTGGCCGAGCGGCATCGAGGAGAGCGGGACGATCTGATCCTGGTCGAGAACGGGGTCGACCTGGAGCGGTTCACGCCCGAGGGCCCGATCGCCGAGCCGCTCTCGGAGGGATTGGTGGTCGGGTTCCACGGCGCCGTCGCCCCGTGGTTCGACTTCGACCTGATGAACGCGGTGTGCAATCTCCGGCCGGACCTTCGATTCGTGCTGGTGGGACCGGTCGAGCCGGAGGTCGAGGAAGAGGCGAAGAGGCTGGCGGATCTGCCCAACGTCTCGTTCCTCCCCTCCCAGTCTTCGGACAGGATCGCCGGGTTCGTTCGCGGCTTCGCCGTTGGGCTCCTGCCATTCGTGGTCGACGAGATGACCGAGGCGGTGACCCCGCTCAAGATGTACGAGTACCTGGCCAGCGGGGTGCCGGTCGTCTCGACCCCGTTGCCGGCCTGTCGGGACCATCCGGCCGTGGCCACTGCCGCCGATCCCGGGGAGTTCGCGGCTCTGATCGACCAGGCCATCGACCTCGATTCCGGGCAGCGGCTCGAATTGCGACGTCATGCCGACGACGCCGCCTGGGACCGCAGGATCCGCCCTCTCCTCGACCGGCTCGAGCAGCGGGGTCAGCGAGTGCTCAGCTGAGCTCG
>DATHUL010000223.1:0-1504 GCA_035462285.1 Acidimicrobiia bacterium | reverse complement strand
CAGACCGGTTCGCTACCCGCCTATTTGGGGGTGATCTTCCTCACCGCGGTCGTGCTCCCCGGCTGGGCTCTGGTCGCCAACGGCCTGCCGTTCGCCTTGCCTCTCGACACCACCGCTCTCCAATTGACGGTCGCGAGCCAGGTTGCCGCGGTGGGGCTGGCCCTGGCCGTGGTCCGCCGCCGCTTCGTCGCGGTCCTTCTCCTCGGCGCGGTCGGCTACGGAGTGGCGGTGTTGTTCCTGGTCCAGGGTGCCCCCGACCTGGCCCTCACCCAGATCCTGGTGGAGACACTCACCCTGGTCATCTTCGTACTAGTGCTGCGCCACCTCCCCGAGCGGTTCGAGCCGGTGAGATGGCGGGCCGGGAACGGAGTCCGGGCACTCATTTCGGTCGTTGTCGGCATGTTCGTTGCCGGCTTCGCCCTGATTGCCTCCCAGGAGAGGGCCGGGACCAGTGCCACCTCGAGCGAATACCTGGAACGGTCGGTGCCCGAGGGCGGGGGCCAGAACGTGGTCAATGTCATCCTCACCGACTTCCGCGCCCTCGACACACTGGGCGAGATTGCGGTGCTGTGCGTCGCGGCCATGGGAATCGCAAGTCTCGTCCTGGCCGGTCGAGGTGGCGAGTCAGGGAAGCTCCCCGATGAGCAGTGATCGCTCGCTCATCTTCAAGACCTCGGTGGGGTTGATCTTCCACACCGCGGTTCTCTTCGCCTTCTACCTCCTCTTTGCCGGCCACAACAGCCCGGGTGGCGGGTTCATCGGAGGCCTGGTGGCGGGAGCCGCCTTTGTCCTCCGTTACCTCGACTCCGGCACCGAGGGAATCAGGGCAACCCTGTGGCGGCCCGGAGTGCTGCTCGGGTTCGGCCTCGCCTTGGCGGTGGTCGCCGGCGCCACCGGTTGGATGGGCGGGGGGCAATTCCTGGAAC
Organism: Acidimicrobiia bacterium; assembly: GCA_035462285.1. Taxonomy (GTDB): domain Bacteria; phylum Actinomycetota; class Acidimicrobiia; order Spongiisociales; family ZC4RG35; genus JARDZU01. Next base: position 578 of record DATHUL010000223.1, on the reverse strand, counting down.
ACACCGCCTACTCCGCCGAGCTCCCGGCGTTGGGAACCGTGAAGGTGACCACGGCACTGCTCTTCGACATCGGAGTGTTCCTGGTGGTCGTCGGTCTGGTTCGCCTCGTCCTCTCGGTGCTGGGAGAGGAGGCGGAGGAGAGGTGAACCTGGCGACAGCGATCCTGATCGGGCTCCTCTACGGGTTGGGGGCGTATCTGATGATGCAGCGCGCCCTGACCCGAATCGTGATCGGCCTGGCCATGCTGGCCCATGGCGCCAACCTGCTGTTGCTGGCGGCGGGAGGCAGGGCCGGCCAGGCTCCGATCGTGGAGGAAGGCACCGCCGGGGCCGCCTACGCCGACCCCCTTCCCCAGGCTCTCGCCCTCACCGCCATCGTCATCACCTTCGGTGTCACCGCCTTCCTCCTCGCCCTCGCCTATCGGAGCTGGGTCCTGGGTGGAAGCGACGAGGTCGAGGATGATGTCGAGGACCGACGGATCGCACAGCTCGGGCACAGGCAGAAGCAATGAACCTGCTGCTTCCCCTTCCCGTCGTCCTCCCCCTACTCGGCAGCGCGCTATCGCTCGCCTTTCACAG
>DATHUL010000222.1:0-7275 GCA_035462285.1 Acidimicrobiia bacterium | reverse complement strand
TGCGCCCGCCCGCCAGGCTGCCCCCGCCGACCCTGGGACATGTCGGGGGGAGCGGGGTCTCGGGCAGGGTGGCCCTGCTGGCCGGGTGCATCCAGGACGAGTGGTTCCGGCCGGTCAACCACGCCGCGGTCGAGCTCCTGGAGATGGCCGGGTTCAGGGTCGAGGTCACGGCCGGGCAGACCGGTGGTGGCGCATTGGCCGCTCACGACGGCAAGGCCGGCGAGGCGAGGAAGCTGGCCGACCGGAACCTCGCCGTCCTCTCCGGCTACGACCAGGTGGTGGTCACCTCGGCCGGCTGCTCGGCTCACGTACGGGAGTACGGGCACTGGGCCGATGAAGGCGAGCGGGTGGGTGATCGGGCCCTGGACGTGACGGTGGCGGTGGCCCGGGCCATCGAGGCCGGGCTTCTCCCCAGGGTGAGGTCGGAGACGGGTCGGATCGCGATCCAGGACCCGTGTCATCTCCGCCATGCGCAGAGGGTCACCGCCGAGCCCCGTCTCGTTCTCGAGGCGGCCGGGTACGAGGTTGTCGAGATCGACCCGGCCGGGATGTGCTGTGGGGCGGCCGGCCTGTACACCGTGCTCCAGCCTGAGGCGTCCCGGGAGCTGGGAAACCGCAAGGCCGATCAGATACGTTCCACCGGCGTGAACAGAATCGCCTCGGCCAACCCTGGTTGTGAGATGCAGATCCGCTCGGCGCTCGGACCCGAGTACGAGATAGCCCACCCCATCGAGTGGTATGCCTCGGCCGTCAAGACGATGGGCCAGATCGGTAACCTCGCCGCCGAGGAGGCTCCAGGTTGACGGACGAGATGGTGCGGGCGGACTCACGCGCCCAGATGAAACGGTATGCGATCCTGGGTTATGGGGCGCTCGGGACGATGCTCGACATCGGTCTGATGGTGGTGGGCAGCCTGCTGGTCGGTCTGGCGATCTCGGTGATCCTGGCCGGGTTCGACCTGGTCAATGTCATCCAGGACCTCTCCACCGGTGGGATGCTCGGCTCCGCCCTCGTCCTGGCGGTGATCGGGTTGTTCTGCCTCGGTGTCGCCGCCGAGGGCCCGCTGGGTCGGGGACGTGACCTGGTCGGGTTCAGGCTGTGGGAGATCGGAGTGGGGCGGATCATCGCGGTGCTCGTCATCGGATGGGCGCTTCTCACCGTCTACGGGTTGATCGGCGACTCACTCGATGGGCTGCCGCTTCCGATCACCACCGGGGCCGACGGGATGAGGGCGGCCGGGATCGCCGGTCTCACCGTCATGCCGCTGCTCGGGGTGCCGCTTGCCCTGGTGGCACGCTGGTATCCGGACGGTCCGGATTGGCTGCCGTCGGTCGACGTGCCGATCATGTTCGTGGTGTGGGTGGTCGCCACCATGGCCATCGTCTGAGCCGCACCCCCTCGCCCTCGAACCCGTTACGGCGGTGCCTCAGAGGCTCTTGGAGAAGATCTGGATCGGAGTCACCTCGAAACCCTCGCGCAGCAGTGCCTCTACGCTCCAGGCGGTGACCGGGACCATCGCCTCGACTCGTCCCCTTCTCCCGTCTCGGAGGAGATCGCGTAGACCCACGATGAGGAGAGGCGCATCGAAGGACGAGGTCGCCAGCCAGCGCACCGACAGACCGTCTTCGTCGGCCTCGGCGATCACCCAGCCGCCCGGTCCCTGAAAGAAGCTGTGGGCGTCGACGGCCAGGTCGAGGTCACGGCGTGTCGCCTTGCGCCAGCGCCACCCGAGAGAGATCAGGTCACGGGCGGCGTGAGCCATATCGCTCTGCGACCAGAACGTCCAGGCCGCGTCGGCGTCCACCGTCCCGCCCGGTCGAAGCCGCTCGCTCGGGCCGAGCCGACGGCCGGTGGAGGCGGTGGCGGTGGCGTGCACCCAATGCCCGGTGAGCCGGTAACCCAGCTTGCCGACCTGGGCCCGGGCCGCCTCGTTCTGCTCCTCGGTGGCGAGCCGTACCACCAGCGCCCCTCGCTCCCTGGCCCAAACCACGCCGGAGTCGTTCATGGCCATGCCCATGCCCGATCTCCGATGATCCGGGTGGACCCGGGCCGCGCTGAGCCACGCCTCGGTGGGAGAGAGCATCTGTGCCCTCGACAAGGCCACGGGGACATCGTCCTCGGACACGCATACCACCACCAGCGACTCGGGATCCTCGAGCCAGTCGGGCATGGCCTCGGCCACATAGTCGCCCCAGTCGAAGGTGTCTCGGGTCCAGGTCTCGATCAGGGGGACGTCCTCGGCCCGGGCCGGGCGGATGACGAAAGCCATGGCTACATCCTGTCGGGCACTTCGATGCCGAGCAGGTCGAGGAGGAGCTTCAGTGAGCGAAGGGTCCAGCCGGCAAGACTCAGCCATGAGCCGCGCCGCTCGAGGTCTGGCTCGGACAGGATGTGACAGACGTCGTAGAACCGGTTGAACCGCCCTGCCACCTCGAAGGCGAATTCGGCGATGTGGTTGGGGGCGCGGAACGTGATCGCCCGGTCCACCACCTCGGGCAGTCGTAGCAACTCGAGCATGAGCTCACGTTCGGCATCGACCGCAGGGGCGACGAGTGCCCCTTCACCCACACCTTCTTCGACTGCCCGGCGCAGGATCGACTTCACCCTGACCGCGGCGTATTGGAGGTATGGCCCGGTCTTGCCTTCGAACGAGCTGAACCGGTCCAGGTCGAGCACGTAGTCGGAAGTGCGGTTGTTGACCAGGTCGCCGAACTTGAGCGCGGCCACGCCGACCATTTCGGCGATTCTGGCCCGCTCCGCCTCGGGGTAGTCCTCGGCCAAGTGGGCTTCGTCGAGGCGATGCCGGGCGGCGTCGGTCAGCATCTCGATCACATCGCCGAGACGGACCACGCCTCCCTCCCGAGTCTTGAACGGCTTTCCGTCCGGCCCGTTCATGGTCCCGAACCAGATGTGCTCGAGTCGGGTCTCCGGCGGGACTATGCCCGCCTTCCGTGCCGTCCGGAACACCTGGAGGAAGTGATCGGCCTGACGGCGGTCGACCACGTAGAGCACCAGGTCGGCGCGCAGTTGCTCCACCCTCATCTGGATCGTGGCCAGATCGGTGGTGCTGTACAGAAAGCCGCCGGTGGATGTCTCCAGGATCAGCGGCGGGATCTCCCGGTTGTCCCCGTCCTCCTCGACTCGCACCACCAAGGCCCCCCGGGACTCCTCGGCAACCCCCGACTCGCGCAATGAGGCGACCAGGGGGGCGATGCGATCGTGCACGTCGGATTCGCCGAACCAGAGGTCGAAGCTGACACCGAGCGCCTCGAAGTCCTGACGCTGCGATGTCTCCGACACCGCTTTCATCTGACGCCACAGGGCCAGGTATCCCGGGTCGCCCTGCTGCAGCCTGACCGTGGCCAATCGGGCGGCGTCGGCGAAGTCGTCGCTGGTGCGGGCCCGCTGGGCCGCTTCGGGGTAGATCCGCTGCAGGTCGTCGAGCGTCACCGGTGATTGCGAGGGGTACTCGCCTGCTTCCGGGTCGAAGTAGGGGAGATCGGGACGCTCCTCTTCGAGGGCGGCGATGAGCAGGCCCATCTGGAACCCCCAGTCTCCGAAATGCGGATCACGGATCACCTTGTGCCCGGCGAAGGAGAACAGCCGGGCCAGCGAATCGCCGATGATGGTGGCGCGGAGATGGCCGACGTGCATCGCCTTGGCCACGTTGGGGCCGGCATAGTCGACCACCACATTCTCGGGATGGTCGGTCACCGGGAAGCCGAGGTACGGGTCGGCGGCGGCAACTGCCGCGAAGCGGGCGATAGCGGCGTCGGTCAGGGTGATGTTGACGAATCCGGGACCGGCCACCTCGACCCGGTCGATGTCGGGGTGGTTGGTGAGACGGGCGGCGACCTGCTCGGCTACCTCCCTTGGCGCCCGACCCGAGGCCTTCCCTGCGGCCATGGCCCCATTGACCTGGAACTGGGCCAGATCCGGCCGTTGCGACGGGACCGTCTCACCCAAGTCCGGAGACAGCCCCAGCTCGGCAAAAGCCTCACCGGCGATGCGTGAAAGGTGGCCGAGTAGCGACATTGCCCGTTTCAGGTTAGGGAGACTGAGTAGGCCTCAAGCCATAGGCCACAGGCCAGAGGTCTTAGGCCACAGGCCAGACCGCCTCAGGCTCGTCGCTCGTTGCTCGTCGCTCGTTGCTCAGTACTTCGCCAGCTCCTGTGCTTTCCGGACTATCCCCTCCGGGGTGGGATACAGCTCGTTCTCCAGGGTGCCGGCGTAGGGCATGATCGGGACATCGGGGAGGGCGTAGCGACGGACCGGGGCATCGAGCCACTCGAAGGTCTTGTCCGCGATCTGCGCCGCCAGCTCGGCCCCGTAGCCGACGAATTCGTTGTCCTCGTGGACGATGAGGGCTCGCGAGGTCTTCTTGATCGACTCCTCGATGGTGGGCCAGTCGAGCGGCTTGAGGCTGCGCAGGTCGATCACCTCGGGGCTGATGTCGAGCTCCTCGAGGAGGGGCGCCGCCTCCAGGGCGAAATGGGCCATGGCCCCGTAGGCGAGGATGGTCAGGTCACGACCGGGGTGTCGGATCACGGCCCGGCCCAGCGGGACCCGGTGATCCCCGTCGGGATAGGGGCCCTTGGCCAACCGGTACAGCTTCTTCGGCTCGAGGAACATGACCGGGTCCGGGTCCTCGACCGCGGTGAAGAGCAGACCCTTCACATCGGCCGGGGTGGAGGGAACCACCACCTTGAGACCGGGCACATGGGCGTAGAAGGACTCCACCGACTGTGAGTGATAGAGGGCGCCGTGGATCCCGGCACCGTACGGGGTGCGGACCACGATCGGGATGTTCCACTTCCCGTCGGAGCGATAAGAGATCCGGGCCGCCTCGGACACCAGCTGGTCGAAGGCGGGATGGATATAGTCGGCGAACTGGATCTCGGGGATCACCTTGTACCCGGCCGCCGCCATCCCGATGGCGACTCCGATGATGGAGGACTCCGCGATCGGGGTGTTGAAGCAGCGCTGGGGGCCGAAGCGCTCGGTCAGGTCCTGGGTCGCCTTGAACACGCCGCCTTTGCGCCGGGCCACGTCCTCTCCGAACAGGACCACGTCGTCGTGGGTCTCCAGCACCTCGTGGAGAGCCATGTTGATCGCCGTGATCAGGTTGACCGTCTCGCCCTCGGGGATCGGCTCCGGCTCGGTTGCCCCCGGTCCCGGCACTATGACCCGGGCGTAGACCCTTGTCGTCGCCTCGTCGGGGTTGGGGGCGGCTTCGGCCCGCTCCACAGCCTGGGCCAGGGTCTCGACCACCTCGTGGTCGATCCGTTCCTCCTCGGCCTCGGTGAGCAGCCGATTCTCGATCAGGTACTGACGGACACGGGCGACCGGGTCACGTTTGCGCCACGTCTCCACCTCCTCCCGACTCCGATAGAGCGTGTCGTTGTCGTCGGACGTGTGTGCGTAGTAGCGATAGGTCTCCGCTTCGATCAGGGTCGGTCCCTCGCCGGCGCGTGCCCGCCGCACCGCCTCCTGCATCACCTTGAACACTCGCAGCGTCCTGTTCCCGTCGACCTCGACTCCGGGGAAGCCATAGCTCTCGGCCCGGGCGGCGAGACTCCCGGACACCTGCTCCTCCTGGGGCACCGAGATGGCATAGGCGTTGTTCTCGATGACGAAGATGACGGGCAGCTTGTGGATCCCGGCCCAGTTCATCGCCTCGTGCCAATCCCCCTCCGAGGTGGAGCCCTCACCCCCGAAGACGGCCACCACCGCGTCGTCACCGGAGTTGGCGATGGCCTGGGCGATCCCGACCGCATGGGGGTACTGGGTGCCGATCACAGACGACTGGGTGAGCACCCTGAGCTCCGGGCTCGACCAGTGACCGGGCAGCTGACGACCACCCGACATGGGGTCGGTCTTCTTGGCGAAGGCACCGAGGAAGATCTGCTCTGGGGTGAAGCCCCAAGCCAGGGCCACCCCCATGTCCCGGTAGTAGGGGAGGACCCAGTCCTTGGACCGGTCGAGGGCGAACGCCGAGGCCACCTGGACCGCCTCGTGCCCGGAGGAGCCGACTACGAACGGGGCTCGTCCTTGGCGCTGGAGGGCAAAGAGCCGGTCGTCGACCCGTCGTGTCATCAGCATGACCCGGTACATCTGGACGATCCGCTCGTCGCTCAGCCCCAGCTGGGCGTGATGGAGGTTCCGATCGAAGTCCATGCCGTAGCTGGCGAGGTCGCTCAATTGCGATCGTCTCCGCTTCGTCGGAACCGGCGAAGATCGCCAATCTCCTTGATTCGCTTCTCCGCCATCTTCACCGCCGCCTGGTTGGGGTTGATCCCCTCCTCCTTCGACATCTCGAGGATGTGCTTGGTCGCCTCGAAGATCGAGTCGACACGATGCATCGCCCTCATCTTCGAATAACCCTGCAGCTCGTCGTAGACGTTGATCAGGCCCCCGGCGTTGACCACGAAATCGGGGGCGTAGACGATGCCCCGCTCGGCGATGCGCTCTGCGTCCTGGTCGGTGGCGAGTTGGTTGTTGGCGCTGCCCACCACCGCCTGGCAGTTGAGCTGGGGGATGGTCACTGCGTTGAGCCCGGCGCCGAGAGCGCACGGAGAGTAGAAGTCGGCGTCGACGGTGTGGATGTCCCCGACCTCCACACTCTTGACCCCGTAGGTGTCCACAGCCGTCTTGATCGCTGCGTCGTATGCGTCGGAGATGACGACCTCGGCTCGGGCCTCCACCAGGAGCTGGACCAGGGCGGAGCCGACCTTGCCCACCCCCTGGACCGCGAACCTGCGTCCGGCCAGGTCGGAGTCGCCCCAGAGGAACTCGGCGACGGCTCTGGCCGCGGCAAACAGGCCGCGGGCGGTCATCGGCGAGGGGTCGCCTGCCCCCCCTTCGGCGACCGAGTTGCCCAGGGCCCATCTGGTCTCGCGACGGACGATGTCGAGGTCTCTGGTGGTGGTGCCGACATCTTCCGCGGTGATGTAGCGACCCCGTAGTGAGTCCACGATCCGCCCGTAGGCGCGGAGGAGGCGCTCGGTCTTGTCGGTCCTGGGGTCGCCGATGATCACCGCCTTGCCTCCACCCAGGTCGAGCCCGGCGGCGGCCGCCTTGTAGGTCATCCCCTTGGACAGGCGGAGGACGTCTTCGAGGGCATCCTCCTCGTTCTGGTACGGATAAAAACGAGTCCCGCCGAGGGCGGGACCGAGTGCAGTCGAGTGGATGGCGATTATGGCCCTGAGACCGGATACCTTGTCGTAGCCGTAGAGGACCTGTTCGTGGCCCTCGCGGGCTACCTCATCGAATACG
>DATHUL010000221.1:0-7642 GCA_035462285.1 Acidimicrobiia bacterium | reverse complement strand
GGCGATCCGAGGGGCGAGTCTCGTTCTGGCCCGGTGACCGGGCGGTCTTCAGGAGGCTCGGTGCAATGTCTCCAGAAGCGACTGGCGTAATGCGGCCGGATCGATGCCCAAGCCACGCAAGGCCTGGGTGGCGCGATCCGGTTCGGGCAGGGTGGTCAGGGCGAGGAGGATGTGCTCGGCTCCGATGTGGCGATGGTTCATTGCGATCGCCTCGCGCAGAGACTGCTTCAGGATGTCCTTGCTCGCACCGGTGAAGGGGAGGTGCCGATGCGCCCGGGGGTGCGCTCCCGGTGTGGTCGCGATCAGTCTCGGGTCGACTCCGACCGCGGCCAGGGCCTCCTGGTCGATACGCTCGAGTTCGCCCCTCACCGCGGCGGGAGACAGGCCGGTTTGCCTCCCGGCTCCGGTGTCGACTGCCCCGATGAGCAGGTGATCGGTCCCGACCCGGGCGTCGGAACGGTGGTGGGCCTCCTCGACCGCCTGCGTGACCACCCGTCGCGCCTCCCTGGTGAATCGTTCGAACACTGCTATCTCCCGTACTTCTTGTGGACTGCCTGTCTCGACACACCCAGTGCGTCTCCGATCTGCTGCCAGGTCCAGCCTTCTGCCCGTGCCGCCGAGACCTGGGCCCGCTCCAGCCGATCGGTGAGACGACGCAGGACGACGACGGCCTGAAGCCCCTGGGCCGGATCGGGGCTCTCCGCCGCGGCCAACGCCGTTCTGGGTAGGCTCATGCTGTCATCCTAGGTTGACATGGTGCCCGTGTCAATTGTGGTTGACAGCGCGGCCGGAGCTCAGCTCGTCCGTCTCGCCTCGGCGACCCGGAACAAGGTGGCTGCCCCTACCCCCAGTGGCTCGAAGCGGGGATCGCCGGTCTGCCCCCGGAGCCATCTGATATAGATCTGCTGCAGGACCACACCGAGCTTCCAGGTCCCGAACACGACGTACCACCGGGCATCGGATAGGTCACGACCGGAGCGTTCCCCGTATCGGGCCAGGGCCGTGGCGCGATCGAGCCAACCCGGTGCGGTGGTCGGCATCGGGGCCAGGACCGACTTCTCCTCTCCCTCGTCGTACCACGATGCCATCAGGGTGCCCAGATCGGCCAGGGGATCGCCCCGTGTCGCCATGTCCCAGTCGTAGACCGCCACACATCGTCCCGGGTCGTCCGGGGAGACCGCCATGTTGTCCAGACGCCAATCATTGTGGATCAGGGTCGGCGGGCCTGAGGACGGGATGTTCGCCCTGAGCCAGGCCCCCACCTCCGCCGCGGTCGGGTTGTCCTCGTGTCTGGCCTGCTCCCACCTATGCCACCACCCTTCGACCTGCCGCTCCAGGAACCCGTCCGGATGGCCCAGGTCACCCAGACCGCATGCCGCTGGGTCGACCGAGTGGAGATCGACCAGGGTGTCGACCACCACCGTCGACAGTTTCCGGTTGGCCTCGGGGTCCGATCCACCGCCGAATCGGTCCGGCACCACGTCACGGATGACCACCCCCGGCTTCCGCTCCATCAGGAAGAAGGGGCCGCCGATGACCGTGACGTCCTCACAGACGGCGATCGCACGAGGCGCCCTGTCGAAGCCCCGCCACAGACGGGAGAGGACCCGGTACTCCCGGGTCATGTCGTGGGCGCCCGCCGCCACCGGTCCCAACGGCGGCCGGCGCAGGACCAGCTCGCTCCCGTCGGGGAACTCGAGCAGATAGGTGAGGTTGGCCTTGCCCCCGGCGAACTGTCGCACCGTGGGGGCGCCGGGGGGCAGTGACCCTTGACCTGCCATCCAGTCGACGAGACGTTCGAGCTCGAAACGCTCCTCGCCCCGTACCTCGATCACATCTTCCACCGCTCGAAGCGTATCCGGGAGGGACCGGTTTACCCTCCTGGGGCCGTCTCAGGGAGGAGGGCCCTTGCCAACGCCGTTTCAGATCTCCGACCGTCTCACCGAGGCCTATGCCGATCTGTCTCCCAGTCTGGCCACGACATACGGGATCCCCGGACGCGACCATCTCTGGGACGACTTCTCGCCCGACGGAGAGATGGCGCGGGCCGATCTTCGGTCAGGGGCGATCTCCGAGTTGGCCCCCCACCTCGATCACCCCGACCCGGTTCAGGCCCGGGCGGCACGGATCCTGATCGCTTCACTCGAGACCGCGAACCGTCGTCACCGGAGCGGGCATTGGAAACGGGACCTGAACCACATCTACAGCCCGTTCCAAAGAGCGCGTGACACCTTCGACGTGGTGGCCAAGGGTGACGCCGAGGCCTGGGGCAGCATCGCCGCCCGTCTCTCCACCTGGGGCGAGATGTTGGACGGGTACAGGTCGAGCCTCCAGGTGGGAATCGAGGAGGGGGCGACCGCCGCTCGTCGCCAGGTGTGGAGCGTGATCGAACAGGTGCGCTCGGTGGCAGGCGCCGAGTCCCGCTTCGCCGAGTTTCCGTCGATGGCGGCGGCGGCGGGCGGCGACGAAAGGAGAGTGGCCGAAGCGGTGGATCTGGCACGAGCTGCCTCGGCCGTTTTCGCCGACTGGCTCGAGGAGGTGTACCTGCCCCGAGCCGATCCCTCCGATGCGGTGGGTCGGGAGCGGTACCTGGAGGGCTCGGAGTACTTCCTCGGCATGGACCTCGACCCCGACGAGACCTATCAGTGGGGATGGTCCGAGGTGCATCGGCTCCTCGGGGAGATGAAGGTCACCGCCGCCGAGATCGATCCCGACCGGGACGTGGAGCAGGTCATCGATCTGCTGGAGACGGACCCGGCCCGCTCCGCCCCCGATCACCAGGCCTTCGCCCGGTTCGTCGAGGAGATCCAGGCCCGGGCGGTGGAGCAGCTCGATGGGAGCGCATTCGACGTCCCGCCCGAGATAAGAGATGTGACCGTCAACATCGCCCCCCCGGGCGGCAGTCTCGGGGCCTGGTACCACGCCCCCTCCGAGGACTTCACCCGACCCGGATCGATCTGGTACGCCCCGGGGAGCCGGACCCGGATCCCCTATTGGCAGGAGGTTTCGACCGCCTATCACGAGGGATTCCCCGGCCATCATCTCCAAGTCGGGTTCGCGGTCCTGCAGCGTGAGAAGCTGTCCCGTTTCCATCGGCTCTTCATCTGGTACTCGGGTGCGGGCGAAGGTTGGGCCCTCTACGCCGAACGGCTGATGGACGAGCTCGGCTACTTCGAGAACCCGGAATATCGACTCGGCCTGCTCACCAGCCAGCTGTTCCGGTCGACCCGGGTCGTGGTCGACATCGGCCTCCATCTGGAGAAGATGATCCCTTCCGACGCACCCCTTCATGCCGACGAGCCTTGGGACTACCAACGCGCCGTCGACTACATGGAGAAGATCGCCCTCCAGCCGCGGGACATGTCGGAGTCGGAGGTGCTGAGGTACCTGGGCTGGCCGGGTCAGGCGATCTCCTACAAGGTGGGGGAGAGGGAGATCCTCGATATGCGTCGCGAGGCGATGAGCACGGCGGGGGACGGATTCGACAGCAAGGTCTTCCATCGCGAGCTGTTGGAGGCCGGTGCGATCCGGCTCGACCAGCTCCGGGAGACGATCACGGGAGGAGGCTGATCGGAGCGGTGTGGTTCAGCAGCCGTTAGCGACAAGTGTCGGATAGGGGTTGAGGGCCAAACCGTTCTTGTACATCCCGAAATGGAGATGAGGGTTGGTCCCCTGGGCGTTGCCCGAGGTCCCCACATAGCCGATCACGTCTCCGGCGCTCACCTTGCCCGTCTTCCCCGCCGCATCCAGGTGAGATCCGAGGTACTCGATGCCATCGCTTCCGAACAGGTTGAACTGGAGACCGCCCACGGTCCCCTGAATCAACTCCAGGGTGCCGGACACCGGCGCCTTCACCGGCGAGCCACGACCGGCAAAGAGATCGTTCCCCTCGTGGTAGCGCGAACCGCCGCGAGGGAACCCCCAGTCGTTGAAGAACCTGGCATTGTCGACCGGGCAGACCCATCCCGGGCCGCCCGGGACGTTGAGCGTTTGGCCGGACTGGATCAGGTTGACGTCGGAGAGACCGTTGAGGTCGGCCAGCTGGGAGATGCTGGTGCCGTGGCGGGCTGCGATGTCGCCGAGGCGGTCGCCCTTCTTCACCACGTAGGAGCCGGCGCCGCCACCACCGCTGACGAAGGACGGGCCATCGAGGAACAGGCGTGTGCCGGTGTAGACCTTCCCGTTGGAGATGCCGTTGGCCCTGGCTATGTCATCCGGAGAGACGCCGTTGTACTGCCCGGCGATGGTGTCCAGCGTCTCGCCCCTCTTCACGATGTGAAAGCGCCCCGAGCGCGAGGCCGGGCTGGGGTCGGTCGAGCCCTCACTGTCTCCGTCGGAGCCCGCGGCGACAGCCGCGGCGGCCGGAGCCCTGCCCGTGCCCGGAATCTGCAGGCGCTGCCCGGGGATGATCAGGTTGGGGTTTCTCAGCTTGTTGGCCCGGGCGATGTTGGCCGGGCTGGCGCCGTAGGCAGAGGCGATCCGGGTCAGAGTCTCGCCCTTGGCCACGACGTGCAGGGTCTCGGGGTTGCCGTCCACTCCGGGGATGAGGAGGACCTGCCCGGGGAGGATCAGGTCGGGATCGGCGATGTCGTTGAGCTCGACCACCTCGGACACGGCGACCTTGTGATCGCGTGCGATCTCGGTGAGGGTGTCGCCTCGCTGCACGGTGTACTCCACCGAGAAAAGGGCAACAGTCAGGGCGAGAATCGAGCCGACGGCAAGGGCGCGGGCACGACGAATGACCGGCATGAAGGTCCAACTCCTTCAAGCCCCTGCTCCGTCCGCCAGGTCGAGCCTACCCGCAGATCGCGAAAATGCCAGCAAACAACGTTCACGGGGTCAGGCCGGGCTTGCCGGAGAGGAGACGGAGCTGGCCGCAGGCGGCATCGATGGCGCGGCCACGTGTCTCCCGGATGGTCACGTTGACCCCGCGTCGTCTCAGCTCCCGGGCGAAGGTCTTGATCGAGCTCTCGCTCGATGCCCGCTGGTCGGTCAGAGGGGTGGGGTTGAGGGGGATCAGGTTGACGTGGGCGCGGAGACGGTGAGCGATCGCAGCCAGCTTCCCGGCCTGGTCCACCGTGTCGTTGATCCCTTCCATCATGGTCCACTCGATGGAGAGACGTCTCCGCTTCTTCTCCAGGTAGTCGGCGGCGGCGGCCTCCAGCTCTTGGAGCGGGTAGCGTCGGTTGATCGGGACCAGGCTGGCTCTCAGCTCGTCGTCGGCGGCGTGGAGACTCACCGCCAGCGAGACCGGCCATGGCTCGTCGGCCAGCCTCTTGATCCCGGGCACGATGCCCACCGTCGAGACCGTGATCGAGCGCGCCGATAGACCCATCACCTCGATCATCCGACGTATCGCCTCCCGGACCCGGTCGTAATTGGCCAGCGGCTCGCCCATCCCCATGAACACGACATTGGTCAGGTGGTCCGGTGTTCCCGGCATGCCAACCTGACGGAGGAACGCCCGGGCATAGGCCACCTGTGCCGTTATCTCCCCGGCGTCGAGGTGACGCTCGAACCCGAACTGACCCGTGGCGCAGAAGGTGCAGCCGAGGGCGCAGCCGGCCTGGCTCGAGATGCAGAGCGTGGCCCGGCGGGGATAACCCATCAGCACCGCTTCGATGGCCGCCCCGTCCGGGGCCCGAAACAGCCACTTCCGGGTCTTTCCCCCATCGGCCGTCTGCTCGACTTCGACCTGGAAAGGCCACAATGGCCCGAGACGCTCTCTGACCGCGGCCGGGAGGTTGGTCATGTCCTGGCTACTCAACACCGGGGTCCGGTACAGCCAGTCACGCAGCTGGTCGACGCGGTAGGCCGGTTCGCCTTCGAGGAGCTGGTCGAGCCTCTCCGGTGGGTGCAGATAGGGCAAGGTCAGGTGAGGGAGCGAGCCTGTTCGATCCAGGTCCGGGCCTTGGCGCCGCTGACCCCGGCCGCCTCGGCGATGGTGTCCGGTGTCGACGAGGCGAGCTTGTGCACGCTGTCGATCCCGGCGCCCTTCAACCGACCGGCGAAGACAGGGCCGATCCCGTCGATGGTGTCGATACCTGGGGAGGGAGGGACGGGCGGGGCAGCCCTGAGCACCGGTGGCTCCGGCTCGCGCGAGGCCGCCACCGAGATGAACCGGTCACGCATCGCCCAGATCAGGGCGATGGTGCCCCCTACGATCCCGATTACCTTGGCCAGCCGCTTCATTGGCGAGAGGCTACCCATTCCGGCGGGGAAGTAGCCTGGCCCGGTCGTGAAGGTGGACTTCTACTACCCCCCGAGCCCTCCGCAAGGCGCCGCCGAGGCGGCCCGCCGCGCCGTCCAGCTGGGATACGACGGCTTCTTCAGTGCCGAGACCCAATACGACCCGTTCCTTCCCCTCGCCTTCGCCTCGGCCGAGGAGCCCGATCTGGAGGTTGGCACAGCCATCGCGGTCGCCTTTCCCCGCTCGCCGATGGTGATGGCGATGACAGCCTGGGATCTCGCCCGGATGTCCCGGGGAAAGTTCATGCTCGGTCTGGGGACCCAGGTCAAGGCCCATATAGTCCGGCGCTTCTCCACCACATGGGACAGCCCGGGTCCCCGGTTGCGCGAGTACATCCTGGCCCTCAGGGCGATCTGGGCGTCCTGGCAGGACTCGACGCCTCTCGATTTCGGTGGCGAGTTCTACCGGTTCTCGCTGATGACCCCCTTCTTCGATCCCGGACCGATCCGGGACCCGGACATCCCGGTCTACATCGCCGGGGTCGGCCCCTATCTGAGCCGTCTCGCCGGCGAGCTGTGCCAGGGATTTCACGTCCACCCCTTTCACACCGTTCGCTATCTCGACCAGGTCGTGATCCCCGGGATCAGATCCGGCGCCGAGGCCAACGGGCGCGGGTTGGACGACGTCGAGATGGTGACCACCGTCTTCGTCATGACCGGGGAGAGCGATGCCGAGGTCGAGCAGGCCATGGCCCCGGTTCGTCAGCAGATCTCGTTCTACGCCTCCACTCCCTCCTATCAGCCGGTGCTGGAGGCAAACGGATGGGAGTTCGGGGCCGAGCTGACCGCGATGTCGAAACGGGGACAGTGGGCGGAGATGTCCGAAGTCGTCCCCGACGAAGCCGTGCTCGGGGTGGGTGTGGCGGCCCCCATCGACCGCCTTGCCGATGCGATCAAGGAGCGCTACGGCGACCGGCTGCAGCGGATCGGCTTCTACACGATCGGATCCACCCTCGACGCCGACCCCGATGCCTTGAGCGAGGTGATCAGCCGGCTGAAGACCGGCTGAGGGTCAGAACACCACCGCGCTGGTGGTGTCGACCCTTGGGTCGGGGAAGGTGTCACGCCGGTCGCCGTCGACTTCGATGATCGAGACCGGCCCCCAACCCGACTGGAGCGCTCCGACCTGGTCGATGACGTGCCCGCGCCGACGCAGATCGGACAGTGTCGTCTCGGGGACACCCGGCTCGACCTGGAAACGCGCCGTCGAGTAGGGACCGAACTCCTGGATCGTCCATCTCGGCGCGATTTGGGCTGCCTCCAGCGTCGAGCCCGCCAGCACGGCCCGGGCAGCCACCTGCGCGACGAGTTGGGGCTGAACCGCTCCTCCCCGGGTCCCGATCACCCATCTCGTCTTCCCGTCGGCGGTCCAGATGGTGGGGGACAAAGTGTG